>JAVHVB010000515.1:0-3217 GCA_032160775.1 Pseudonocardiales bacterium
TTGCCCTGGACGCAGCGCAGGCCGGCCTCGATCACCTCGAACTTGGACGAGTCGATCATCACCGGCACCCGGCTGATGTCCGGCTCACCGGCGACCAGCTTGAGGAAGCGGTCCATCGCGGCGACGCCGTCGATCATGCCTTCGTCCATGTTGACGTCGATGACCTGTGCGCCGCTCTCCACCTGCTGCCGCGCGACCGCGAGCGCGGCGTTGTAGTTCCCGTCGCGGATCAGGTTGCGGAACTTGGCCGAACCGGTGATGTTGGTGCGCTCCCCGACGTTTACGAACAGCGAGTCGTCCCGCACGATCAGCGGTTCGAGACCCGACAGCCGAAGTGCCGGGGACGACTCGGCCGGGACGCGCGGGGTTTTGCCCTCGACCGCGCGGGCGATCGCGGCGATGTGGTCGGGCGTCGTGCCGCAGCAACCGCCGACCAGGTTGACGAAGCCGCTGGCCGCGAACTCGCCGACGATCGCCGCGGTCTCCTCGGGAGCTTCGTCGTACTCGCCGAAGGCGTTCGGCAGCCCCGCGTTGGGGTAACAGGACACGAATGTGTCGGCGACCCGCGATATCTCGGCGATGTACGGGCGCATCTCCTTGGCGCCGAGCGCGCAGTTGAGCCCGACGAGCAGCGGCCGGACGTGCCGCACCGAGTGCCAGAACGCCTCGGTGACCTGGCCGGAGAGCGTGCGCCCGGAGGCGTCGGTGATGGTGCCCGAGATGATCACCGGCCAGCGGCGGCCGTACTCGTCGAAGACGGACTCGACGGCGAAGATCGCGGCCTTCGCATTGAGCGTGTCGAAGATCGTCTCGATGAAGATGACGTCGGCGCCGCCGTCGAGCAGCCCGCGCGTTGCCGTGCTGTAGGCCTCCACCAACTGCTCGTAGCTGACGTTGCGCGCGCCCGGGTCGTTCACGTCCGGCGAGATCGACGCGGTCCGGGTCGTCGGGCCGAGCGCGCCTGCGACGTATCGGGGCTTGTCCGGCGTGCGCTGGGTTGCGGCATCGCACTCCCCGCGGGCCAGCCGGGCGGCCTCGAAGTTGATCTCGTACGCGAGGTCCTGCATGCCGTAGTCGCCCAGCGAGATGGCCTGCGCGTTGAACGTGTTCGTCTCGATGATGTCCGCGCCGGCCTCGAGGTATTCGCGGTGAATGCCCGCGATGATGTCCGGCGCGGTGATGGTCAGCAGGTCGTTGTTGCCCTGGAGGTCGATCGACCAGTCGGCGAACCGCTCGCCCCGGTACCCGGACTCGTCCGGCCGGTCGCGCTGGATCGCGGTGCCCATCGCGCCGTCGAGCACCATGATGCGCGACCGCAGGGCCGCGGCGAGCTCCTCCGTGCAGTCAGGGCGCAGCGACGGGGTGTCAGACAATGGGTCCTCAGCAGGTCCGGCCGGCCGAAATGCCGGGAAATCTCAGCATACGGGCGCAGCGCGCCCGCCTTTGGACCTAACGAGGCTGTGCCTCAGGTGTTCCGCGTCAGCGCGCCGGCTTGGAGCGGCTCCGCTTGGCCGGTGCGGGTTTCGCACCGGAAGGGCCAGCCAGTGCGGCGGCCAGCGCGGCGGCCACGGCGGCGTCGAGCTGCCCGATCTCGTCGACGATCGCCAGGACGCGTTGCCGACCCTCCGGCTCCTGCCGCAGCGCGATGTCCACGAGCGTGGCGAGGTTGTCGCTGCGCGCTGCGGCCTCGAGCGCGGCGAGCAGGTGCTCGCGGCTCAGCTCGCCGATGCCGGCTGCGACGAGCGGCTTCGCCGCGTCCGGCAGAACGTCGGCGAGCGGCAGCACCGCGTCCCACAGGTCGTGCCGCGCGGCCGCGTCGATGGCGGCGCGCAGGACATCCTCGCGCTGGAGCAACGGCAGCGCGGCGAGCCGCCGGCGTGCGTCGTCATCGAAGGCCAAGGCGATCGGCAGCAGTGCGTCCCACTCGGCTGCCTCGTGTGCCTGCTCGGCCAGCCGTTCGAGCGTCTCGTCGTCCAGTTCGGCGACCATGCCGGCGACCCGCACGAGCACCTCCCGGTCGAGATGCTTCGTCAGCGGCAGCAGCGCGAGCCATTGGGGGCCGGCGAGCGCGGTCCCGACGATCCGCTGGAGCACCGCGTCCTCGTGCACAGCGGGCAGGGCGGCGAACCGGTCCAGGATTTCCGGCGCCATCGTGGCGGTGACAGGCAGCAGCGCGTCCCACGCGTCGTGCTCGTCCGCCGCGCGCACGATCGCGCTGAGCACGTCGTCGCCCTGGTCAGCGGTGACCTCGGCGATGCGCGCCAGATTCGCGAGGCTCAGGTGGCCGATCAGGTCGAGCGCCTCGGCCCACAGGTCCTGTTCGTAGGCAGTCCGGACGAGCCCGGGGAGCCGGTCCTGGGCGAGGTCGATCAGCTCGTTGAGCTTGTCCTTGCCCTCCATGACGAACGCGACCCGCAGCAGGTCCGCGTCGTCCGGGATCTCCGGGATCGCCGCCGCCAGCGTCCCGCGCTTGAGGTAGCTGACGAACCGGCCCATCGTGACGTGCTCGTCGCGGGCCAGCAGCTCCTTGGCGACCGCCACCACCAGGTCCGGCGGGACGGCCGCGATCACCTCGGGCGCGCGCCGCGGGTCGATGTGGACGGTGACGTCGGCGAGGAACGACGTCGGGCACCTCGACGCCACTTTCACCGCGTGCGGCGGGTCGAGGAGTCCCGCGGTGGCCGCGCACAGCAGCGGACCGAACGCCGCCTGCGCGATCTTCACGGTGAGCGGGACGGGCACCAACTTGCTCGCCGCGGCGACCCGGCGCAGCCGGCCGGCGTCGGCGGCGAACAGCCGGTCGGTCGCCTGCAGCCGGAAGCCGCGCAGCGCCTCGGCCGGAAGCTGGTCGAGGTAGGTCAGATCCTTGCGCTCGACGCCCAGCAGCCGGGCCAACTTGGTGATCTCCGCCGCGCGCTCGAGGGTCTCGGACACCGCTCAGACCCCCAGCGCGCGCTTCACCGAGCCGCGCAGCAGCCCGGGGATGTGCCGCAAGGAGTCATCGATCGCCCGATCGATCAGCGCGTCGCGGTCGGCCGCCGCACGTTCGACGACGGCCGCCAGCTCGGCAGCGTCGGTCACCGACAGGCTGCCGAACTCCTCCGGCGGATCTGCCCGGACCGCCTCGGCCAGTTTCGCCATCCCTGCTGTCCGGCCGCTCACGTGCAGCACCCTACCGCGGGCGTCGGCGACGGCTCGGCGCAGGCTGAGCGGGTGG
>JAVHVB010000516.1:0-17194 GCA_032160775.1 Pseudonocardiales bacterium
CAGAACCTCTCGCTCGGCGTCGCGAACTCGGTGCTCGCCTTCCAGACCGGCGCCCGGCAGATCGACGGGTCGCTGTGCGCACTCGGCGCCGGCGCCGGCAACTCCCCCACCGAGGTGCTCGCCGCGACCTTCGACCACATCGGGGTCGAGACCGGCGTGGACGTCGGCGGCGTGCTCGACGCGGCGGAGGAGATCGTCCGGCCGTATCTGCCGCGTTGGCCCAAGGCCGACCGCACCGCCATCGTGCAGGGCTGGGCCGGCGTGTACTCCTCGTTCCTGCTGCACGCGGAGCACGCGGCCGAGCGGTACAACGTGCCGGCACACGAGATCCTGCAGCGCGCGGGCGAGAAGGGCTACGTCGGCGGGCAGGAGGACATGCTCATCGACATCGCCCTCCAGCTCGCCCAGGAACGGGATCTCGCCGCGACCGGCGCCCGCTGAAAGCTCACCCGTCGGCGAGTTGCCCCGCCCAGGAAACGTCACGTGCCGTAAGGCGGACAACTCGGCAGCTTTGGCGGGAGAATGGCCGATGTGCCGGAACTGAGCGACGACATCATCCGCGAGCTGTACTCCGTCCAGCCGGAAGAGTTCATCTACAAGCGGTCCGAGCTCGCCGACCGGGCGCGCAAGAAGGGTGAGGGCGCGGTCGGCACCCGGATCGACAAGCTGCGCAAGCCGACCGTGGGCGCGTGGATCGTCAACGCCTTCGTGCTGGACGACCCGTCCGTCGTCGACACGTTGTGCGAGCTCGGCGATCGCATGCGCGCCGCCCAGGACGCGCTCGACGCAACTGAACTGCGCCGGCTGTCGACCGAGCGGCGCAGGCTCGTCACGAAGCTGACGGCGGGAGCGTTCAAGCGGGCGAAACGCGCCGACCCGCCCGCCGGGCTGCGCGACGAGGTCACCGGGACCTTCGACGCCGCGGTCGCCGACGAGGACGTCGCGAATCGACTGGGCCGCCTGCAGCGGCCCGAGCAGTCGTACGGATTCGGCTTCCTGCCGACGGACGCACCGCCGCGGCTCACCGTCGTGCGCGGGGGCAGGGACGACAAGCCCGCGGCGAAGAAGGCACCGCCCGCCAAGCCCAGGGTGTCGGCCGCCGAGAAGCGCAAGCGCGAGCGAGCGCTGACCGCTGCACGCGGCGCGTTCGAGAAGGCGGAGAAGGCTTTCGACGAGGCGAACCAGTCCGAGCGCGGCCTCGCCGACCAGGTGCGCCAGCTGACCAAGCGGCTCGCCAAGCTGCAGAGCCAGCTGGACCAGGCGCGTACCGACCTCGAGCAGGCGCGCAAGGACACCGTGACCACTCGCGCCCAGCGCCGCGAAGCGCGCACCGCCCTCGACAAGGCCGAACGCGAAGCAAACGCCACCTGAGTGATGGGCTCGCCGTTTGCATCCGTCCGCGTGGCTATCGCGCGCTGGTAGCACCAACGACGGATGCAAACCAGATCTGGTCGGGCGTCAGCGGTCCTTGTGCGCCGAGCGATAGGCGCGCGGGCTCAGCCCGAACTCGCGGCGGAACGCCCGGGAGAAGTACTCGGCCGAGGCGAACCCGCACTCGACGGCCACCCGTTCCACGTGCCCCGGCCCGCTGCGGGCGGCGAGGATCTCGGCGGCCCGCTCGAGCCGGCGCCGGCGGATCCGCGCGGCCGGGGACTCGGTGCCGTTGAACGCGCGATACAGCTGGCGCAGCGAGATGTTCAGCTGCGCGGCGATCGAGGCCGGTGTCAGGTTCGGGTCGGCGGCCTGCTCGTAGATGATCGCGTCGGTACGCAGCCGCACCTGCTCGGCCTGGGCGAGCTCCGGCCCGGAGCGATGCACCGCGGTCCGCAGCAGCAGAGCCGCCAGCGAGGCGAGGTAGCGATCCACCCCGATCAGGCTGGACGAGGTGTTCAACTCGTCCCCGCCGACGAGCAGCAGTCCGACGGCCGAGCGCAGCAACTGCGCCTGCAGAGCGGTCAGTTCGTAGGCGCGCTCCCGCATCTCGCGGATCGTCGCGGCGTCGATGCCGAGCGCGGCCAGCGGGATGTTCAGCGTGTACAGATGCGTGTTGCCGCTGAACTGCTCGGCGATCTCGTCCGCCGGGTCGAACACGTGCAGTGTCCCGCCGGCGATACCGACGGGGTCGAAAACCGAACCGGTGCCCTCGGTGCGCGCGAGCAGGTGCACGCCCCCCTCGAACATCGCCGGCACCGGCGTGCGCGCCGCCCGGTACAGCTCTGCGCCGCTCAAGGTGGAGGCCGACCAGATGCACCGGGTGCCGCGCAGCCGCGCTCCCTTGAAGAAGTAGGGTGCGCGGCCGGTGCGCAGCGGCGAGATCTGCATGCCGAGCGGCCCGGTGCGCAGCCGGCCGGTGAATGTGTCGGGGTTATCGGCAGACACGTCCAGCCAGGCGACAGCTCCCGGCGGCGGGACGTCGAACCGCACCTGCCCCTCGACCATCACCCGTACCTCTTCCGAGTCACTACGGCCCCCCGGCCCGGCCGTCGCTGGAACGACGACTTCCGCTGCTGACCCGCACTTGGCGTGACACAGACGGTATGGAACGGTCGCCCGACCCGCAACTCAACGTGACGCACGTCCGATACCGGCACAGGAGCGTCTCCGCGTGCCTGCCGATACGATCTGAAACACGTTCTAGTCACCCTTGGAGACACCGTGCGCCTCGGCTACCACACCGGATACTGGGCGGCCGGCCCGCCGGCCGGCGTCACCGACGCCATCGCCGAGTGCGAACGGATCGGGTTCGATTCCATCTGGACCGCCGAGGCCTACGGCTCGGACTGCCTCACCCCACTGGCCTGGTGGGGCGCCGCGACGACGTCCGTGCGGCTGGGGACGAACATCATGCAGATGTCGGCGCGCACGCCGGCCGCCGCGGCGATGGCTGCCATGACCCTGGACCACCTTTCCGGCGGACGGTTCGTCCTCGGCCTCGGCGCCTCCGGCCCGCAGGTCGTAGAGGGTTGGTACGGCCAGCCCTACCCGAAGCCACTGGCCCGCACCCGCGAGTACATCGCGGTGATCCGCAAGGTGCTGGCCCGGGACGTGCCGGTGACCTTCGACGGTCAGTACTACCCGCTGCCCTATCCGGGCGGTTCCGGTCTCGGCAAGCCCCTCAAGTCGACGGTGCACCCGCTGCGTAGCGACATCCCGATCATGCTCGGCGCCGAGGGGCCGAAGAACGTCGCGCTCGCCGCGGAGATCGCGGACGGCTGGCTGCCGATGTTCTTCTCGCCGAAGATGGACGGGTTCTACCGCGACGCATTGGCGAACGGGTTCGCCCAGCCCGGCGCGCGGCACTCCGCGGAGACGTTCGAGGTGCCGGCTTTCATCCCGGTCGTCATCAACGACGATGTCGAGGAGGCCGCCAACCTCATCCGCCCGTCGATCGCGCTGTACATCGGCGGCATGGGTGCGGCATCGATGAACTTCCACGCCAATCACTTCGGCCGGCTGGGCTACGAAGCTGAAGTCGCGAAGATTCAGGAACTGTTCCTCGGCGGCCACAAGCTCGAGGCGATGGGCGCGGTGCCGACCGCGATGGTCGAGGACATCGCCCTGATCGGCCCGGCGGCGAAGATCCGCGACGAGTTGCAGCTGTGGGAGTCGACGGTGATCACCAGCTTGATAATCCAGGCGCCGCCGCAGACCTTGCCGTCCGTGGCCCAGGTCCTCTCCTGATCGCACCGTTCCTAGGCGGCGCTCGAGCTGGGCTCGAGGCTTCCCGGCACGCTGGCTGAGGTCGGCGACGAACTGTCCGACGCAGACGTCTCTGCGCACGGGGCGCTGCTCGGGCTCGCCGTCTCGGTCGGCGACACGCTCTCCGATGCTGATGGACACCCGGACCCGGTCGGTGTCGGCGTGCCCGGGTCCGTCGAGGTCGACGACGATCCGCCGCTGGACGGCGCCGATTCGCTGCTGCTCGGCTGCGGTGTGGGCGAGCCGGAGGTGTGCGACGTGGTCGGGTGCGGCGTCGTCGGGTGCGGCGTCGTCGGGTGCGGCGTGGGAGCAGTAGGTGACGGGTTCGGCGAGCCGCCGGATCCGGCGCCACGCGGCTTACCTGGGTCGACCGGTGGCAACTCGGGGTGCTGCTCCGGCCTGCCCTGGTGGGGGTCTGGCGAGGTCGGCAGCACCGGCACGGTGATGCCGACCGCCCCGCTCGCGTACACCCGCTCGAGGCCCATCACCATCGTCACGTAGTCCCACGACCAGTTGTAGCTCAGGATCGCGGCAACCTGGCCGCGCGTGGTGCTGAGATCGCGGCCCGCGGCGCACAGATAGTCGGCCGCGGCAGCCGCCGCGTCGAAGACGTTGAACGGATCGTTGACGCCGTCGCCGTTGGCGTCGACTCCCCAGCCGGCCCAGGTCGACGGGATGAACTGCATCGGCCCGACCGCGCGGTCGAAGACCGGGTCGCCGTCGACGGCGCCGTTGTCGGTGTCCAGGATGAGCGCGGTGCCGTTGCCGTCGAGCGGGATGCCGATCACCGGCGGCGTGGACAGCCCGTCCGAGTGCAGCACCGCACCGGCGAACCGGCCGTGGTCGGACTCCACCCGGCCGATGCCGGCCAGCAGCGGCCAGGTGAGACCGCAGGCCGGGTTCCGGTCCGCTTCGCGCACCGCTGCGGACTGGTAGGCGGTCAGCGCGGTGATCGGGATGCCGTCGGAGGCGAGGCCGGACGCGGGGAAGCTGTTGTTGATCCCGGCGATGCCCAGATCCCGGGCCGACGACGTGTCCGTGGCGAGCGAATCCTCGACGCTCGGATCGGTGCTGATCGGGTCGATCGGCGCGTCGGTCCCGGCGATCGCGGGCTGCTCGAGCACTGCCGCAGGGCGCGGGATCGCCGCCTGCGCCGCGCCGGCGCCGGCCGGCCCGCCCTTGCCGGCAATTCCGGCCGCGACGGCCAGCCCGGCGAACAGGGCGAGGCAGATGAACGAACGCAGCGGAGTGAGCCCGGACGGGCGCGCGTGCCGAGGACGGTGCCGCGCCGTCCGGTGACTTCTCGCGACCTTCCTCATCGGCCGTCCCCGTCCTGGCGATTCGGCGCTGACACTGATTCGGTCAAGTACGCCGGACGCTCACCCTAAATCGGGTGAGGTCGGGCGATGAAGGGCCAAACGGCCTCTCGGGTGTGGCCGAACGTCCGGTTTGCCCCTTCGGGCAGTTTGCGGTTCCCCTGCGAGTCCGGTGAAGTCGGCACCTGTCATGGCGGCCCAACCGATGTGATTATGTTGCGGTTGTAGACACTTGGGCGTAGCTTACTTACGTCAACCGGTGACGAAGCGCTCCCCCCAATCAGGAGATGGGTAACATGAACGCTCCCCGAAAATCTCGAACCCGACGATCTCGTCGGCTCCGCGCCAGCGTGTTCACGGCGGCCCTGGCGCTGGCCACCCTGGGTTTCATCCCAGGGCTGACTCAATCCGCGAACGCCTACGACCCCCACGCTTGCGACTACCTGCCGTTGACGGCCGGCGCAACGCATTGGAACACGCTTTTTGCCGATCGTGGCGTGACCTACTGTGGCAGCGTCAACGCCTCCGGGGACTGGCGAGTCTTCATTCAGATCATCGATCTCGATCAGGGTGCGAGCGTCTCCCTGAAGGGTGTGCCTGACCATAGTTCGAACAACGGTCAGCAAGACACCAAGTACTACAAGTTAACTGCTGATGAGTGGTTCACCGTGCTCAACAGTCCGGCGTTCCACCAGAACGTCAACAATCCGTACGGCCCCAACTACGCGTCGGCCAAACTCTTCAGCGTCAGCAATGCAGGATTCTTCGCCGACAATATTCCCTTGCTGAATGCATCAACGGAGATGTCGTTCCCGCAGGGCCTGATGTATTACGACCCCGCACCTGGCGTAAACGCCTGGCAGGTCGCCAAGCTACAGGACGGGACGGTATACAAGTCCGCGCATGACGCCACCCCGGGGATTTACGACCAGGCATGGGACGCGAACAAAATCGCTATTGCGATCAACCATCCTTCGCAATACTGCGCACCGAGCTTGGCCCCGGCCGGCAGCGGTCTTTCGCGCGTCGAAATGCATCCCTTCGCGATACATTACACGCTAACTGATGCCACTAATTTCTTGTGGACCGATCCGTACAGTCAGCCCATCAGCTACTGCCACATCTTCGGCGACCAGTTCGTGGGCCTCGATCCGACATGGAACGCCAGCGGCGAGGCTCGGCGTACCTACTTCGGGGTCGACAACCCCAGCAATGCGCACAAGATCTTCATTCTGAACAGCCAACAGCACTTGACCGGATCCGTTGCCGAACAAATGCTGCACAGCGCGGGTGCCGGGGGCCAATATGGTTCCGTCGCTCAACTTGACGGTGGAGGCAGCACACAATTGGATGTTGATGTTGATGGCGACGGGACTGGAAGCTACGCGTTGCACAGCGACGACTTGATCTACCGCAAGGTCCCGACCGTCCTCGCGGTGTACCTAGGCGCGAGCGACTGACAGGAAGGACGACTGGACCCCCCGGAGCTTTCGGGGGGTTCAGTCGTGTTCGGCCGCCTCGTCACGATCGCCGCGTGGCAGCGACACCCGACTCCGTTCAGCGCGTTTCGTCGACGCTCACGGGATGATGGACGCCCGCAACGTCTATGGCCGCTGCCAACCCGACCACAGCGCCCATTCCTCGGCGAGCAATCCTTCCCGCATCCTGCTTTCGTTCATGCCATTCGCCATAGCTCCGTCGGGTCGACGCGCGAGCAGCCGACTCCATACCCGATCCCCGTCCACGATCTGCGACACGACCTCGAATTGCACGCCCGGATGATCCCTCCGAAACCGCTCGATCCACGCGCTGTAATCCAGAGCGGTGCGTTCGCCGTCTGCGAGGTGCAGCATGTGCCCGCGGTAGTCATCGGTGAGGAGAGCCCGGATAGCCGCCGGGTCGTTGCCGTTCCAGACACGCAGAACGGAGGCGAAAACCGATGCTCCGTACGTCGATTCCGCCGGGTCCACAGCGCCATCGTGGCATGACCGTAGGTCGCGGCAGGCAGATACACCCCTGGCCTCCGCTCATCGGTTAAGACCGGACACGTCGGGCGGCGATGTGCTCGCTTCGATGGAGGCAGGGCGGCGGCGACCGTGCGTTCCGAGCCAGCGGGAGTTAGCCTCCGAGCGTGCGGATATTGCTGGTCGAAGACGAGGTCGAGGTCCGCGCGTTACTCCGGGTCGGGCTGAAGATCCACACAGCGCTGGAGGTCGTCGGTGAGGCCGAGACCGCCGCATCGGGCGCCGCCATGGCAAAGCGACTTCAGCCCCAGGTGATCCTGCTGGACCTACGACTGCCCGACTCCGCCCCCCGCGACACGTTCGCGACGGTGCGGGCCGCTGCGCCTGGCTCTCGAGTCGTCATCTACTCAGCGAAGGAAAGCAGCCGACGGTGGTACGAACAGCAGGGCGCGGCCTTCTTCGGGAAGTCCACTGACCAGCTAGCCACGCTGCTGGACTGGTGCCGCCGCGAGGCCGAACGGGGCGACTGAGACAGGCAGCCGACCCCGGGCCGCTGCCGGCGACCTCTCCCTCGGGACCGGCTCGACCTTCGAGACACGGCTGCCGCCCGCCTGAACGGCGTTCATGCAGCGTTCATGACGCAGCTCCCACACTCGACCCATGACGGCAAGGGCGGTCCGGCCCCCCCTTGCACTGCTCGTCCGCGCCGCCCGCGCGCGGAACGTGCGGATCGCCCTTGCCGTCCTCACCCCTTCCGTGCTTGCCGGCTACCTGCTGCTGCACCACGAATCAGTCGAGGCGGGGGCCGCGGTCGTCGGCGTGGCCGACCGGGAGTGGATCGTGCTCGGCGCCTGCTGCGCCGTCCTCACCTGGTGCGCCGCGACCGGCTGCCAACTCGGCGCGCTCGATGCCGTCGTGCCGGTGCGTCGGCTGTTCGCCACACAGGTGGCGAGCTCGTTCGTGAGCCATGTCCTGCCCGGCGGCGTTGGCCAGGTCGGTCTCAACGCGCGCATGCTGCTCCGTTCCGGGTTGACCGGTGAACAGGTCACCAGCGCGGTCGTGTTGAACGCGCTCGCCGGCGGCGTGGTGCACACGGCGGCGTTGCTCGTGTTGCTCGCTGTCGCGGGAGCGCCCGCCCACCTCGTCAACGGCACGCTGCTCGCCATCCTCATCGCCATGCTGATCGCGACATGCGCGGCGGCGCCAGTGCTGCTGTCCCGCCTCGGGCGCAGGCGGACGCCGCTGGGCGCGCAGGCCCGCGCCGTCCTCGACCACGGCCGCGCGGCGCTTCGTGACCCCCGCCGCGCAACGCTGCTCGTCGGCGGCTCGGGCGCGATCCTGGTCTTGCACATCGTCACACTCATCGCCGTCCTGCACGCGCTCCATCAGTCGGCGCCGCTCACCGCCGTTGCGGTCATCTACCTGGCCTGCTCGGCTGTCGGGGCCGCGTTCCCCGGTCCGGGCGGGTTCGGCGGATTCGATCTGCTCCTCGCGTCGGCGCTGATCAGCTCCGGGATTGCTGCCAGCTACGCAGCGGGAACCGTGATCGCTTACCGCGCGCTGACGGTTTGGCTGCCCATGCTGCCCAGCGCGGTGACGCTGCTGGTCATGGTGCGCCGCAAGATCGTCTGAACGATCGCGCAGAATGAGCGACGTGGCACACGTGCTCCTCGTCGAGGACGACTCGGCGATCGGCGAACTGCTGCAGGCAGCGATGCGCGAGGCGCGGCACGAGGTTCGTTGGTGCGCAGACGGGACGAGCGCGATCGAAGCCGCCGCTACGACCGCGTTCGAGGTGGTCGTCCTCGATCTCGGTCTACCGGACCTCGACGGGTTCGACGTGTGCCGGGCGTTGCGGCGCCGGCTGCCTGCGGCGGTGATCGTGATTCTCACTGCGCGCGATGCGGAGATTGATGTCGTCGTCGGGCTGGAGGCGGGCGCGGACGACTACCTGCGAAAACCCGTTCGCGCAACCGAACTGCTCGCCCGGTTGCGGGCGCATGTGCGCCGGGCCCATACGGCGACGTCCGCCGGCGAGCGGCGGGTGGGCGCGCTGCGTCTGGACGGGGCCGCACGCCGGGTGTGGCTCGGGCCGGCCGAGGTGCCGCTGCGCGCCAAGCAGTTCGATCTGCTCGCCCGGTTGGCGGCCTCGCCGGGCGTGGCGGTCCGCCGGGAGGTACTCATGGCCGATGTGTGGGACGACCACTGGTTCGGTTCGACGAAGACGCTCGATGTCACGATCGCGTCGTTACGGCGCAGCCTGAGCGAGGCCGCGCCGCCCGCGATCGCCGACCAGGTGCCGGAGATCGTCACCCTGCGCGGGTTCGGGTATCGGCTAGAGCCGCCGAATGGTGTCCAGAACGGACCGGCTGGCTACGCGCAAGGTGCCGAGGACGACGGCAGCGAGGCAACCGGCGAAGAGTAGGGCCAGCGCGGCGACGTAGCCCCACGGGACCGACACCGCGGTGGGCGGCGGGTCGAACACGCCTGTGAGCACCTTCACGAGCATCGCCGCGAGGAAGCCACCGAGTACCGCCCCTGTGACAGCGCCACCTACCCCGACGAGCGTGGTCTCGCCGGCGATGGCGGCGAACAGGTGTCTGCGGCGCGCTCCGACGGCGCTCATGATCGCGAGCGAGCGGCGGCGTTCCGCGAGCCCGAGGCCGAGCACGAGTGCGCCAGACGCGGCGGCGAGGATGAGCGCGAAGGCGAGTTCGACCCGGGTGAGCCCGGCTAGGTCGACCGAGGTGAGGCTCGATCCGACGGCGCCGCGGGTGCTGTTGAGGTCGGTGACGGTAGCGGACGTCCCGACCAATGCGCGCACTCCTGCAGCGACCGAGGTGACATTCTGGCCGCCGGTGTTGATCAGGAAGTCGCCGACGGCGGATGAGCCGGTTCGGGCGGCGAGGTAGGAGGAGTTGGCGACGAAGAAGCTGTCCCGCGGGGCGGTGGGAAACTCCGCGACGATGCCTGCGTAGTGGAACGGCACGGTGACCTGCTGGTGCGTGCGGCCGTTTACCAGCCGTAGCTTGAGCAGGTCCCCAGGGTGGAGCTGGTAGTCCCGCACGGTCTCGGCACTGACGAGGACGGCGTCCGGATGGGTTTGCAGGGTGTGCATCAATTGCGCGGCGGTGCCGCCGGAGAAGTAACTGTCGAGCACGGCCGTCACCGACCGGATCGAACCGGGGCGCACCCCATAGATGTCCTGTAGGTCACTGCCGACGTAGGCGTAGCGGTGCAGCATCGGCTCGACGCGGTTGACGCCCGGAATCTTCGCAAGCTGCGCGGCAAGGCCGGGGCCGACGTCCGCGGCGGGTGGCTCGGTGACGGTGACGTCGGCGCCGTTGGTGAGCTGGGCGTCTACCTCGGCTTGGTTGCGGTAGGTCGAGTTGAACGCCGAGGTGGAGATCGCGAACGCGATCGCCAGGCCGACCAGCGCCGTCGCCCGCACGAGCGGGCGGCGTCGGCGGGCCATGCTCGAGCCGAGTACCGGCGCGATCCGGCCGGCCAGCGGGCGCAGCAGCAAGCTCGTGGCGCGGCGCCCGCGGCCGAGCAACAGGTCGGCTAACCGCCAGATGAGCAGTCCGGCGCCGATCCACAGCAGGGCGGGCGCGGCCAGCGCCCAGTAGGAGATCGAGATCGTGGGAACGCCCTCGGGCGCCACCACGAGCTGATAGCCGTTCGAGCGGGTCGCGCTGAACGCCAAGCCCGCGCCGATCAGGGCCGCGATGTCGAGTCCGTATCGCGCCCACATCGGGGTGCGCGGCGTCGGCACCTCCTGCCGGCTCGCGGCCACGGTCTGCTCGCGCAGGTCACGGCGGGCCGGGATCAGGACCGCACCCGCGGTGACGACGACGCCTGCGGCGGTGGCGAGTCCCGCCCACAGCAACGCCGACCCGGTTGTCGCTCCGAACCGTGCGGAGCCGAAGGTGATCCGGCCGACGATCGCGGCGGCTCCGAGGCCGAGCGCGCAGCCGAGCACACCGACCAGCGCGGCCTCGGCCGCTACCAGTCGCAGCAACTGCCGCTGCGCGGCGCCGCGCACCCGCAGCAGGGCTTGCTCGCGGCGGCGGGCGCCGGCCGCGGCTGCGGCGACGGTCGCGCTGAGCAGGGCGGCGAGCGCGACGCCGGGCAGGCCGAGGAACAGGAAGATGACCTGGGCGTAGGCAGCGTCGCTCCGCGCGCCGTCCAGCGCGGCGGCGAGGTTGTTGCCGACCAGGGCGCTGCCGACGCTGCGGGCCTCGAGATTGTGAGCGGTGCCGATCAGCTGCGCATACGCCGCGGCGGGGTCGGCCGGGAGGGAGTGGTGCAGCCGGACGTGTATCTGGCTCGTCACGAGGTCGGGACGGGAGTGGGCCAGCGGTGCTGTGATCGAGCGCCACTGTGCGTACGGCAGCAGTAGGACGTTGTCCGGCGGCGCAGTCGGTTGGGCGCTCGAGGGCGCGCCGACGGTCTGGAACAACGAGTTCGCCTGCGGCAGGTCCACGATGCCGTTCACGGTCACCGTCGCCGACAGCCGGTTGGCAAGTTCGATGTGGACCTCGGTGCCGGGCTGGGCGTGCAGGTTGGCGCCGGTCTGCTGGGCAAGCAGCACCCCTGAGCCGCTGCCTGCGAGGGTGCGGATCTCGCCCGGGAAGGTGCCTCGGTACCCGGGTGGGAGACCGAGGACCAGGCCGGCACCGGTGACCTGGGTACTCGCGCCGGTCGTCACGGTGAATCCCGACGCCTGCGCGAACCCGACCGGCGCGGCCGACTGCACGGCGGGGTAGGTCCGGACGAGCTGCAGGAGCTTGTCCGGGTTCGTTCCGGGTTGGGCTTGAATCTGCCAGTCCACCGCCACCGAGCGGATCGCGCGGCTGGTCATCGTCGCCTTCGCGTGCGCGACGAAGGCCCCGATGCTGGCGAGCAGCGCGACCGCGATGGCGACGCCGAGCGCGACGAGCAGCCGGCCGGGCTGTTTGCGGATCAGACCGGCGATCCAGAGCCTGATCATTGCCGCTCGATCGGGTTCGGGAACGGCAGGTCGTAGACGTCGAGGTGCGAGAGCCGGCCGTCCCGCATCGGCCACTCGTCGGACAGTCGGCCGCTCACCAGCGGGTCGTGGGTGGCGATGACGAGGGCGGCACCGAGCTCGACGCTGACGTCGACGAGCACGTCGGCAACATGTGCCCCGTTCGCGCGGTCGAGTTTGCTGGTGGGCTCGTCGGCGAGGATGAGCCGTGGCCCCGAGGCCAGCACCCTGGCGATGACCGCGCGCTGGGCCTGACCGCCGGACAGCTCCTGCGGCAGGTCGTCGCGAAGGTCGCGGAGATCGAGCAGCGCGAGCGCCTCGTCCGCGCGGGTCCGCGCCTCTTCGGGGTCAGCGTCGGCGAACAGTAGGGGCAACTCGACGTTCTCGACCACGGTCATGCTCGGAATCAGGCTGGGCGTCTGGAAGACCAGCCCGACGCTGCCCGGACCGCGAGGCTGACCGCCGAAACCCGGCCACTCGAGCGATCCGACGGTCGGCACCTCGAGTCCGGCGAGCAGGTGCAGCAGCGTCGACTTGCCCGACCCCGATGGCCCGACGATCGCGATGTGGTCTCCCGGCCAGACCTCGCACGTGACGTCGTACACGGCGACGACCGCGCTCTGCCCGGAACCGTAAGTGCGGCCGACGTCGGTACACCGAACGAGCGCGCGATCCGCGGCGGGCGTCGTCAACGCACCGCTCCGTCCGCGAGCGCGATGACCCGGTCGGCGACGGCGCCGACCGCCACGCTGTGGCTGGCGACCAAGATCGCGGTGCCCTGACTTGCCCGCTCGACCAGCAGGTCGATGACCTGGCGCTCGGAGATGGAGTCGAGTTCGCCCGTCGGCTCGTCGGCAAGAAGCACCCTCGGGTCATTTGCCAGCGCGACGGCCAGGCCGGCGCGGACTGTCTCACCGCCGGACAAGGTGGCCGGATACGCGTGCGCGCGGTGCTCGATGCCCAGCGACGCGAGCAGGGTGCGCGGTTCGCGGCGCGGCAACCCGGCGAGGCGACGCCCGAGCCCGATGTTCTGGGCAACCGTGAGGTTCGCGAGCAGATTGCCGCCCTGGTTCAACACCCCGACCATCCGCGCGCGGATCCGGGCGCGCTTCGGCTCGGGCTGGCGCGACAGCCGCACCCCGTCGATCCGCACGGTCCCGCCGTCCGGGTCGTCGAGCCCGGCGAGGCAGGACAGCAGCGTCGACTTGCCCGATCCCGACGGCCCGACGACCGCGACGAATTCGCCGGGCCCAACGGTGATCGAGACACCGCGCAACGCTTGCGTCTCCTCGTCGCCGGAGTGGTAGAAGCGATGGAGCGACTCGGCGCTCACGGCCGGCGACCCTCGCTCACCTGAACCCGGCCCACTCATCAACGGGTCCAGGCGAATCCGTCGGTGACCTTGCGCCACGGGTCGACGTTGTCCGAGCCGACCGGCGCGGCCAGCGTGAGGACCACCTCGCGCCCGCTGCGCCAGAACTCGTAGCGCTCGACCGCCCGCCTGGTCACCTTGCCCGTCACCGGATTCACCGGCGACAGATCCTGGTAGGTGACCAGCACGGCCGTTCCGGCGCTGCGCTGCACCGTCGCAATACGGCCGGCCGTGAAGCTCTTCGTGCTCGATCTGATCGCCGGCAGTTCGCTGCGCGCCCCGGCTACCGTCGGCGCCTGCCCAGTCGCTCGCGCGGTGATCGTGATCGAGTTGTACTTGTCACTGAACTGCACCGCACCGCCTTGGTTCGCGCGCGACCAGCCCTCGGGAACGACCACTCGATAGCCGGCCCCGGAGTACGGCACGAAGGCCTGGTTGTCCGGGATGTCGCCCGGCGGGTGCACCTCGGTCGGCGGGCCGGTCGGTGTCGACGACCCGCCGCCCGGCGCAGCCGACGAACTACAGGCAGCGATGGTGGTGGCCACGGCGAGCGCGAGAACTGCGCCGAGGATGCGATGTACGGCCATGACAACCTTTCAGGACGGGTGAACTGATCTGCTGACCGACGCTAGGAGCGCGCAGGCAACCGCCCCGGGCGAACTTGGTTAGCGGACGGCAAAACCCGCCTCTCCGTCCTCACCGTCCTGACAGAATTGCGCCGCACACTGATCGCAGGAGGCATTCGGGTTGCGACGGCGGATTATGGTGCTCGCCGCAGGCACGGCACTGGTCGCCGTCGTGCTGCTGGCGATCCCGCTCGGCATCCTCGCCGGCCGCTACTACCTACGTGACGAGCGGCTCGAACTCCAGCAGGCGGCGGCCACCGCAGCCGCGCAGACCCGCGGCGAGCTCGGAGCGCTGCCGCAACACGTCGATCTACGCGAAATCGCGGTCAGCGTCTACAGCCGGACCGGTCACCGGCTTTCCGGAGCCGGCCCGATCACCGCCGGCGCGATCGTGCGTGCCGCACTCGATGGGCGGCAGGCAAGCCTCACCACGAGAAGCGCGATCATGGTCGCCGCCCCGGTGAGCGACGGGGACCAAGTCGTCGAAGCGCTGCTGCTGACGACCAGCCTGGACGAGGCGGACGGCCGCACTCGCAACGCGTGGCTCGCCCTCGCCGGCATGGGCCTGGGAGCCGTGCTCGTCTCCGCGTTCGGCGCACGGGTGGTCGCCGGCCGACTCACCCGGCCGGTCGATCGGCTGACCACAGTGGCCCAGCGCATCGGCGCGGGTGACCTCAGCGCGCGTGCCGAAGCGAGTGGCATCGCCGAACTGGATACGCTCGGTGCAACCCTCAACGACAGCGTCCAGCGGCTCGAGGAGACGGTCGAGCGCGAGCGCTCGTTCTCTGCCGAGGTCTCCCATCAGTTGCGCACCCCGCTGAGTGCGCTCCGACTCGAACTCGAGCGGGCCGAGCGGCTGGCTGATGTCTCAACGCCGGCCGAATCCGTTGCGGTGGCAGACGCTGTTCGCAGGGCGCAGGCAGAGGCCGATCGGCTGGACACCACGATCACCGAAGTGATCAGCCTGGCTCGCGATCTGCCGCCCGCGGCGCGCGGCCACCTCGTGATCAGCCAACTGCTGCGCTCAGCCGACCACCGCTGGCGTGCGGCGCTAGCCGCGCGCAGCCGTCCCCTTCGCATCTACACGGGACCCGGCCTTCCGCCGCGCGTCGCACTGACCCCCGCAGCGGGAGCACAAATCCTGGACGTCCTCATCGACAACGCCGCCGTCCACGGCCGCGGTGCGATCACCGTCCGCGCGCACGGCACTGGCGGCATCGTCGCCATCGACGTCACCGACGAAGGACCTCCCCTTGACCGCGAGGCGCACGAGCTGTTTGCGCGACGCAACGGATCCGATCGCGGCATCGGATTGCCCTACGCCCGCAAACTCGCCGCTGCCGAGGGCGCCCGGCTCACGCTCGCCGCGCACGCGCCACCCACGTTCCGCCTGCTGGTCGCAGTTGCCGACTCACCGTCAGCGCGGGCGGATGGGGCCGACGCGTCCAACGGGGTCGCCGATGCTTCGTCGGACGGCAACCAGTCTTCGCACGGATAACACCGCGGTCGTTGGAGTTCCGACTGCCTTCTGTAAGTCATGACGGACTATAGTATGTAAGTGGCGATAACCTCATCGGTCCTCCGCTCGTCCGAGGGGGCGTCCGGCGGCAGTTCGGCTATCGGCCTTGCACGTGCCCAGCTCTGTGCGGACGACCATCGCGCTCACGGCCGAATGCCTCGGCGCGCCAAGCACCTCTCCTTGCGGTCCGTATGGCCGCGTAACTTGCCAACTTGTAGAGAATGGGCGGTGACCAGATGACCTTGCTGCCGGCGACCACACCAACTGGCGTGCGGGAGCGACCCGTGCGCACCGTCGACCTGGAGATCCCCTTCGCTCCCTTGACCGGGCTGTGTGAACTCGTGATCGTGCGGCACGGCGAGCAGGAGCAATCGGCGGCGCTCGCTCTCGGCCTCGACGCCGATCCCCCGCTGTCCGAGCGCGGACGGCAGCAGGCCGCGGCCGTCGGCGCTCGCCTCGCGTCGGGACGCGTCGACGCGGTCTATAGCTCGCCGTTCTCCCGAGCGGCGGACACGGCACGGGCGATCGGGGGGCACCACAGCATCGAACCCACGCTCATGGACGACCTCATGGAATTCGACCTCTGGTCGAACTTGCCCGCCGGCACGGCGCGATCCGAGGCAGTCACCGAGGAGCAGCGGCTCGCGATACTGGGCGAGTTCGACGAGACCCGCCGCATCGACGCGTTCCCCTACGCCGAGGACCGGCATGCGTTTCGCGCCCGGGTCGCCGCCGCGTTCGACGACCTCGTCGAGCGGCACATCGGGCAGCGGGTGGTGGCTGTCTGCCACAGTGGCGTCGTCAGCGCATACCTCGGGGCGGTCCTGGGCGTCGATCGCGACGTCATCGTCCGGGTCCACCACACGTCGCTGAACGTGTTCCGAAGTGACGGGCGAAGAAGAGCGGTGCTGGTCGTCAACGACCACGCGCACGTGCTGGCGTTCCAGGACTCCGTAACCGAACACTTCACGTAGGCCAGATCCTTGGAGCCGACGCTGGCCAGCTGAGCAACGGCGAGTCCGAGGTTCACTACATCGGCGTCAAGTGGCCGCACGACATCTTCGTCGCCCAGAGCTTCACGGTCGTCGCCGCCGACTGACGACGCTGGGACATTCGACCTCGTCGACGGGCAAATCCAGCCCGAGCGACTCGACGCCGCACCAGGTCCGACACGGGTGCTAGCCGGAACATCCGAGGTGGGGCGGGCGGCCAGCCACCGTGGGTGCTGACCGCGACGACACCTGGCGCCGTGCGCGAGAACGTGGACTAAAGCGATCTCGTGAGTGGCGCCGACGGCGTCCGCTGCGGTTCGCGCACAAACAGAATCGAGGCAGCGCACGTGCGCTACAAGCCACTCGGCAAGGCCGACCTCAACGGCTCGGCCTGGGCGAGCGTCCGCAATCTGTCGACCGTCGCCGGGTCGCGTGAACGACGGTGGTTGACGTGGATCTGAGTGCGGGTGAGCTGTCGCGAATTGCGGCCGAGGTTCTTGAGGCGATGCCGTTTCCGGCGCTGGTTCTCGAGGTGCCCTCGGAACGGATCGTGGCGGCGAGCCCGGCGGCGGCCGACCTGGTCAATCCCGACGGTGGGGTGATCGTCGGACACCTGTTCGAGGAGTTCACTGCCGATCATCCCACCGCCGGCATCGATCTGTTCGCCGGCGGACGGCTGAACGGCTTCGAGACGT
>JAVHVB010000517.1:0-13598 GCA_032160775.1 Pseudonocardiales bacterium
GGAGGGCGGCGGACGGCCCGGGACCAGCGGGGTGCGCTGGGTGGTGGACCCGATCGACGGCACGGTGAACTTTGTCCTCGGGCTGCCCCAGTTCGCCGTGTCGGTCGCCGCCGAGGTCGAGGGCCGGCCGGTGGCCGGCGCGGTCGCGAACCCGCTGACCGGCGAGACCTTCCGCGCCCGCATCGGCGGGGGCGCCCATCTCGGCGCCGAACGGCTGACCGGGCCGCGGCAGGTCGCGCTCAGCCGGGCCGTCATCGGCACCGGGTTCGGCTACGACGCGACGGTCCGCGCCCGGCAGGTGGCCGCCGTCGTGCCGCTGCTGCCCGCGGTGGGCGACCTGCGCCGACTGGGCGCGGCGTCGCTCGATCTGTGCTTCGTCGCCGCAGGGCGGCTGGACGCCTACTTCGAGGCCGGGCTCAACCTGTGGGACCACGCCGCCGGGGGGCTCATCGCCACCGAGGCGGGCTGCGTGACGAGTGGGCTGCGGGGCCGCCCGCCGTCCGCGCAGTGCTACGCGGTCGCCGGCCCCGGGCTGGCCGCGGAGTTCTTCGCGCTGCTCGAGTCGGTGGACGCCGACCGGGTCGGCGGGTAGCCGCCGTCAGCGGCCGGTCGTCAGCAGGTTGCGCTGGGCGAGGGTGCGCCCGGAGCAGCGGTGCGCAGCTGGATCTGATCCGCACGTAGCGCTGCGGCGACCGAGCTGGGCGACTCGATGCCCTTGTAGCGCTTGCCCAGCGAGACGACGACGGTCGCGGACTTCGCCTCGGTCGTGACCAGCTTCGCCTTGGGCAGATAGAACAGGAGCAGCTTCGCACCGCCCTCGCCCGCGCTGCCGTAGCGGATCTGCGCCACGCCACGGACGTGCGTCTTCGGCTTGTCGTTCGCGGCGGCGTCCGGGCTGTTGAAGCCGGCGTCGACGAGTGCCGACCGCGCCTTCTCGGCGATTCCGGACCGTTTCGTCGCGTTCAGCACCTGGACGGTGACCAGGCTCGGGGCGGGCAGCGTCGAGGCGGCGGGCGCAGGCTGCGTGGGGCAGCCGGCGGCCGCATCACCGCTGTCCCGGTTGAGGACGCGCCACCACACGATCGCGGCCAGCAGGAGCAGAGCCGCGAGCGCGATGACGGCCGGCAGCGGGCGGCGCATCGTCGGGCTGACCACGGCGGTCGACCTCCTCGAAGGGGTCCGGGCGCATTCGTCCGGCAAGGGGGGAAATCGTAACGGCGACGCGCCGGGAATGCTCGTGGCTACCCGGTGCGTTTGCCGGAAACACTGGCGCGGTACCGTTCCGCGGCGCACGTGACTTCGGCCAGCTGAGTAATCGGCTCGCCGACCGGGCACAAAATGCGGACCCCGAACGTTCCAGCGCCGGACGGATCGAAAGTCCGCACAACAGGACGGAGTTGAACCCCCGTATGGCTACCGATTACGACGCCCCGCGCCGGGGCGACGTCGACGAGCTCAACGAGGACTCGATCGAGGAACTGAAGGCGCGCCGTGCCGAGGCCCAGTCGGGATCGATCGACGTCGACGAGACCGAACTGGCCGAATCGCTCGAACTGCCCGGTGCAGACCTGTCCAGCATGTCCGGTGAGGAACTCACCGTGCGCGTGCTGCCCAAGCAGAGCGACGAGTTCACCTGCTCGGTCTGCTTCCTCGTGCACCACCGCAGCCGGCTCGCGCGCGAGCGCAAGGGCCAGCTGATCTGCCGCGACTGCGCCTAGGGCCCGGATGCCCCAAACCGGGCATCACAGCCCCGGGCGCAATCCGGCGCCGCCGTCGATGACGAGCGTCTGCCCGGTCATCCACGACGCGTCGCCGGACGCCAGGAACGCCGCCGCCGCCCCGATGTCCGCCGGCTCACCGAGCCTGCGGAGCGGGTAGGCGGCGGCTGCGCCTTCCTCGTCCTTCTCATACAGCGCGCTTGCGAACCGGGTCTTCACCACGGCCGGGGCGATGGCGTTCACCCGCACCCGCGGCGCGAGTTCCGCGGCCAGCTGCACGGTCAGCCCGATCAGCGCGGACTTGCTGACGCCGTACCACGCGATGCCCGGCGACGGCGCGAGACCGGCGACCGACGCCATGTTCACCACGGCGCCCTGCCGATCCCGGCCCAGCCCCGCGGCGATCGCCCGCCGGGTCCAGCCGAGCGCGGCGAGGACGTTGACCTCCATGATCTTGCGGGCGGCCGAGTCGTCCAGCTCGGTGAGCGGCCCGTACACCGGGTTGATGCCGGTGTTGTTGACCAGGACGTCCAGCCCGCCGAACTGCTCCACGGCCGCGTCGACGGCCGCCTGCTGGTGATCCGGGTCGTCCGCCGCGCCGGCCACGGCGATCGCGGCCGCCGCGCCGAGCTGCTCGACCGCCGCGGCGAGCCCTTCCGGTTTGCGCGCGGTGACCACGACCCGCGCGCCCTCGTCGACCAGGCGCTGGGCGACCGCGAGGCCGATACCCCGGCTGGCGCCGGTGACGATCGCAACCTGTCCGACGAAGCGCTGGCCGTGGACCGTGGAAGTCATCGGGGCAACCTATCGGCCGGTCAGCGCTGCGCGCGCAGCACGGCCACCAGCCGCTGCGGGTGCCGGGTACTCAGCACCCAGTAGGGCGTCGGGTCGTCCTCGTCGTCGAGCCACAGCTGGACGCCGGGCCCGATCCAGGGCCGGATCGAGACGTACGCGGCCGGATCGCCCTCTCGGCCGACCAGCCGGCGCAGCGTCCGTTCGTCGAGTGCGACCACGCCGGTGACGTACTGCAGCGGCAGGTGCGCCCCGCGCACGCGCAGCTCGCCGTCGGCGATCTCCAGCCGGCTGCGGCCGAGCGACCAGACGAGCAGCACGGACAGCGGGACGAGGGTGCCGAACGGGATCCAGTCGGTCAGCCCGAACCCGGCGATGTGGAACTCGCCGGCGAGCAGGCAGGCGACGCCGACCGAGACCAGGTACCACCACCACGGCGTCCGCAGCGTCTCGCGGTAACCGGTCGGCGCCGGCTTCGTGGTGTCGCCCACGGGAACGCCTTCGGTGCCGGGTGTCACGGGCACGAGGGTAGCCTCGCGTGGCGTGAGCGAGCGAAGCGAGCGATCCGTGGGCACAGGTGCTTCGCCGCCCGAATGAGCGAAGCGAGGAACGAGTGGAGCGAGGCTCGGGCGTGAGCGAGGGACTTGAGGTGCTGGTGCAGCGCCTCGATCCGGACGTCCCGCTTCCCGCGTACGCGCTGCCCGGTGACGCCGGCGCGGACATCGTGACCGCGGTCGACGTGACCCTGGCGCCCGGTGAGCGCGCCGTGCTGCCCACCGGCATCGCCATCGCGGTCCCGGACGGCTTCGCCGTCTTCGTCCATCCGCGGTCCGGGCTGGCCGCGCGCGCCGGCCTCGGGCTGGTCAACGCGCCGGGGACCATAGACTCCGGCTACCGGGGCGAGATCAAGGTGATCGTGATCAACCACGACCGCACCGAGCCGTTGCATCTTGCGCGCGGCGAGCGGGTCGCCCAGCTCGTCGTGCAACGGGTGGAGCGGGTCGAGTTCCGGGCCGTCGACGAGCTGCCGACCTCCGCGCGCGGCGCGGGCGGGCACGGCTCGACCGGCGGGGCGGCCGTTCTCGACGCCCGGCCGCTCGAGGATGTCGGGTGAAGGACATGGGAGGACTGCACTAGTGCCCGGACGACGCAAGCAGCGGCGCACCGACCGCTCCAAACTGGACGCCACGCCACCGTGGGAGCGGCGCGCCCACGAGGAGCCGGAGCCGACCAGCGGGCCGTACGACGAGCGAGACGCCCCCACGGACGAGGTGCAGCGGATCGACCTGGGCGCGCTGCGCATCCCGGTGAGCGAGGCCTACGACGTGCGGCTGGATCTCAACGAGGCCCAGCAGGTGCTCTCGGCCACGCTCGCGGCCCGGGACGGCACGATGCAGCTCGGGGTGTTCGCCGCGCCGCGCAACGAGGGCATCTGGGACGAGGTGCGCGCCGAGATCGCCGAGTCGCTCAACGCGCAGCGCCGCGGCTCGGCGACCGAGCAGGACGGTCCGTTCGGGACGGAGTTGCGGGCCACCCTGCCGGCCGAGGGCGGCAAAGGGGCCACCGGTGCCGGCGGCACGGTGCCCGCCCGGTTCATCGGAGTGGACGGGCCGCGCTGGTTCGTCCGCGCGCTGCTCGCCGGAGCCGTGGCCGCCGACCCGGTGAAGGGGAAACCGTTCGAGGACGCCTTTCGCGGCTGCATCGTCGTGCGCGGCAACGAGCCGCTGCCGGTTCGCGAGGGAGTGCCGCTGAGGCTGCCGAACGACATCGAGCTGCCGACCACCGAATGAGCCGGAACTGGCTACCCTCGTAACTGTGGGCAAGAGCATGTCGCTGCTGAGGCGGCTGACCGCGAGCGCCTCGCACCTCGACGCGGTGCAACTGCGCGAGGAGGTCGAGCAGCGCAGCTGCGTGCCCCTGCGCGATCTGCAGCCGGGCAAGTGCGTCCAGGTCGTCGGCCGGCTGCGCGCGGTCGTGTACACCCCCGGCGAGACGGTGCCCACGCTCGAGGCCGAGCTGTTCGACGGCTACGACTCGATCGAACTCGTGTGGCTCGGCCGCCGCCGGATCGCCGGTCTCGAGCCGGGCCGGCGCGTCGTGGTCCGCGGCCGGGTAGGCGAGCACAACGGCCGCCGCGCGATCTACAACCCCTGGTACGAACTGCTCCAGCCCGGCGCATGAATGACGACGCCGGTTCCGCCGAGACGTCCGAGGACCGGGCGGTCGACCTGCGGGAGACGTTTCGCACCCAGCTGATCACCAGCATCGGCGGCTGGTCCGGCGCTCTGATCACCGCGATCCCCACCGCGGTGTTCATCGTGGTCAACCTCGGCGCGTCGCTGCGCACGGCGATCGTGTCCGCGGTCGCGGCGGCGCTGCTGCTCGCCGGCTACCGGCTGGCGCGCCACCAGTCGGTGCAGCAGGCGCTCGGCGGCCTGGTCGGCGTGCTGGTGGCGGCGTTGATCGCCGCACGTACCGGCGAGGCGCGCGGGTACTTCCTGTTCGGCATCTGGACGAGCTTCGCCTACGCGATCCCGTTCGGGGTCTCGCTCGTCGTGCGCCGGCCGCTCGTCGGGCTGGCGTGGGAGTTCCTCGACCCGACGCCGCGCGCCGACGACGACCCGCCCTGGTACCGGGAACGGGTGTTGTTGCGGGCCTACATGTGGGCGACCCTCGCGGCAACCCTCGTGTTCCTGTCCCGCGGCATCGTCCAGGCGAGCCTCTACCACCGCAACGCGACGGGCTGGCTAGCCTTTGCGCGGATCGCGATGAGCTACCCGCTGTTCCTCGCCGCGGTCGGCTTCAGCTTCCTGGTCGTCGGGCGCGCCCGGCGCCGGCTGGCCGGCTCAGCGGGGGAGCACGGACTGGCGTAGCGGCTCCTCGGCCTCGGGCAGCGCGACGAACAGCAGCTCGTCGCCGGCCTCGAGCGGCTCCTCCGGCGTCGGGCTGATCACCCGCCGGCCGCGGACGATGCCGACCAGCGTGGCGTCCTTGGGCAGGCGTAGGTCGCGGACCGGGCTGCCCGCGCACGGCGCGTTGTCGGGCAGGGTCAGCTCTACGAGGTTCGCCTGCCCCTCGCGGATGCCGAACAGCCGGACGATGTCGCCGACCTCGACCGCTTCCTCGACCAACGAGGCGAGCACCCGCGGCGTGGAGACCGCGACGTCCACGCCCCATGCATCGGTGAACAGCCACTCGTTGGCCGGATGGTTGATCCGCGCGACGACGCGCTTGACGGCGAACTCGGTCTTGGCGAGCAGCGAGACCACGAGGTTGGCCTTGTCGTCGCCGGTCGCCCCGACGACCACGTCGCAGTCCTCGAGGTGGGCCTCCTCGAGGTTCACGAGCTCGCACGCGTCACCGAGGGACCAGATGGCGCCCTTGATCCGGTCCGGGCGTACCTTGTCCGGGTCCTTGTCGATGAGCAGGACCTCGTGCTTCTTCTCCAGCAGTTCGCGGGCGATGGAACGGCCGACCGCACCGGCGCCGGCGATGGCGACCCGCATCACTCGCCTGCCTGCGGGGTGCGGCCGGCGATCGCGTGCAGCGCATCGCGCCGGTCGTCGGTGGCGAGCACGTGCACCGTGTCGCCGGACTGGATCAACGTGCCGGGCTGCGCGAGCTGCCCGGTGCCGAACCGGGTCAGCACGGCACCCCGCGTGCCGGTCGCGGCCTCGAATTCCTGGATCGTGCGGCCGATCCAACCCTCGTGCGGCGCGACCGCGATGAGCGCCACCGCGCCGGACGGGTCGCGCCACGCCTCCGCGGTCGTCTCGCCGAGCACGGCCTTGAGCAGCCGGCCGGACGTCCACGGCACGGTCGCGACGGTCGGGATCCCGAGCCGCTCGTAGACCTCGGCGCGCTTCGGGTCGTAGATGCGCGCCACGACGCGCTTCACGCCGAACGTCTCGCGCGCCACCCGCGCCGAGATTATGTTCGAGTTGTCGCCGCTGCTCACCGCTGCGAAGGCGCCGGCCTGTTCGATGCCGGCCTCGATCAGAGTTTCCCGATCGAAGCCGATGCCGGTGACGGTCGCGCCGGGGAAGTCCTCGCCCAGGCGGCGGAACGCGAGGCGATCCTGGTCGATGACCGAGATCGTGTGGTCCAGCGGCGCCAGCTGGTGCGCCAGGGCTGCACCAACCCGGCCGCAGCCCATGATGACGATGTGCACGGCCCGAATCGTACGGGTCGGACGGGCCGTGAGGCCGCCGCAGTACCGTTCGATCCGTGGCGCTCTTCACCCGGGTCCTGAAGCGGGTCATCATCGGCACCCCGGTGAGTTCCGCGGCGGTCGGCCACACGTTGTTGCAGAAGCGTCTCGCGCTGCCGATCTTCGCCTCGGACGCGTTGTCGAGCGTCGCCTACGCGACGCAGGAGATCCTCATCGTCCTCACCGTCGGCGGCACGGCGTACCTGTACCTCGCGCCGTGGGTGGCGGCCGGCGTGGTCGTCCTGATGGGCGCGGTGGTGATGTCCTACCGGCAGCTCGTCCGCGCCTACCCGACCGGTGGTGGCGACTACGAGGTCGCCAGCAAGAACATCGGTGCGCCGGCCGGGGTGATCGTCGCGAGCGCGCTACTCGTCGACTACGTCATGACCGTTGCCGTGTCCGTCTCGTCCGGCGTGGACAACATCATCTCGGCGGTGCCCTCGCTGAGCAGCCACCGCGTCGAGATGGCGCTCGTCTTCGTCGTGGTGCTCGCCGCGGTGAATCTGCGCGGGGTGCGGGAAGCCGGGCTCGCGTTCGCCGCGCCGACCTATCTGTTCGCCACCGGCGTCTTCATCATGATCGGGACCGGGCTGTTCCGGGCGCTCGCCGGTGACGCGCCGCGAGCAGAGAGCGCGAGCTACCACATCGAGACGCAGCACGGGTACGGCTCGCTCGGCTTCCTCGCACTGCTGTTCTTCACGCTGCGGGCGTTCTCGTCCGGGTGCACAGCGCTCACCGGCGTGGAGGCGATCGCCAACGGCGTGCCGGCGTTCCGGCCGCCGAAGGCGCGCAACGCGCAGCTGACCCTCGTGGCGATGGGCGCGATCGCGGTGAGCATGTTCATCGGGCTCACCGCGCTCGCGCTGATGACGCACGTCCACATCACCGACCCGAGCGACAACAGCTGCCATTTCACGAACGTCCCGGACTGCGCCGACAAACCGCAGCGGACGGTGATCGCGCAGGTCGCCGGTGCCGAGTTCGGCGGGCACCACTCGATCATGTTCTTCTTCGTGCAGGCGACGACGGCGTTGATCCTCGTGCTCGCGGCGAACACCGCGTTCAACGGATTTCCGCTGCTGGGCTCGATACTCGCGCGTGACCGCAACCTGCCTGCACAGCTGAACAACCGCGGCGACCGGCTCGCCTACAGCAACGGCATCGTGATGCTCGCGGTCGTCGCCTGCGCGCTCATCTGGATCTACGAGGCCAACGTCACCAGGCTGATCCAGCTCTACATCATCGGCGTGTTCACGTCGTTCACGCTCGGCCAGACGGGCATGGTCCGGCACTGGAACCGGACGATCAAGAGCGAGCTCGACCCGGCCGAGCGGTCCCGGATGCGCCGGTCGCGGGTGATCAACGCGTTCGGCGGCTCCTTGTGCGGCATCGTGCTGGTCATCGTGGTCATCACGAAGTTCACCAAGGGCGCGTACCTCGTGCTGATCGCGATGCCGATCCTGTACGCGATCATGCGGGCGATCAACAAGCACTACACGCGGGTGGCGCAGGAGCTGGCCACCGAGGACACCGGTCTCATGCTGCCCTCGCGCAACCACGTGATCGTGCTCGTGTCCAAGGTGCACAAGCCGGCGCTGCGCGCGCTTGCGTTCGCGAAGGCGACCCGGCCGGACACGCTGACCGCGCTGACCGTGAACGTCGACGACGAAGCCACCCGGGCACTGCAGGCCCAGTGGGAGCGGCACGACCTGCCGGTGCCGCTCACCGTGCTGGAGTCGCCCTACCGCGAAGTCACCCGGCCGTTGATGGACTACATCAGGAAGCTTCGGGTCGACCGGCCGCGCGACGTGGTGAGCGTCTTCATCCCGGAGTACGTCGTCGGCCACTGGTGGGAGCAGCTGCTGCACAACCAGCAGGCGCTCCGGTTGAAGGCGCGGCTGTTGTTCCAGCCCGGCGTGATGGTCACCAGCGTGCCCTGGCAGCTGGCGAGCGCCCGGGCCGCCAAGCGAACCTTCCGCCCGGACGGGCCGAACGTGCCGCCGGTGCCCGTCCCGCCGCCCGGCGACCCGGTGCGGCCGGACGAGCCGGAGCAGGCGCCGGCCGGGCGTGGCTGAGCCGGCCGGCCCGCTTGCCGGCACGCTGCTCGAACTGGAGGTCGGCGCGGTCGCGCACGGCGGCAGCTGCGTCGCGCGGCATGCGGGCCGAGTCGTGTTCGTCCGGCACGCCCTGCCCGGCGAGCGCGTCCGGGCGCGAGTCACCGAGGACCGCGGCGGCGCCTTCTGCCGCGCCGATGCCGTCGAGATCCTCGTCGCGTCGCCGGACCGGGTGACGCCGCCGTGCGAGTACGCAGGGCCGGGGCGTTGTGGCGGCTGCGACTGGCAGCACGCGAGCGCCGCGGCCCAGCGCGACCTGAAGGCAGCCGTCGTGCGCGAGCAGTTCACGCGGCTTGCCGGGCTGGACGTCGGCGGGTTGCTTCCCGGCGTCGCGGCGCTGCCCGGTGGCCTGCTGGGCTGGCGCACCCGGGTGACCTACGCGGTGGACGCCGACGGCCGCCCCGGGCTGCACCGGCACCGGTCCGCCGAGATCGAGCACGTCGAGCGATGCCTGATCGGCGCGCCCGGAGTCGGCGACGCGCCGGCCCTCGCCGACCAGTGGGCCGGGCTCTCCGGCATCGAGGCGGCGTGCGGTGACGACGGAGCGGTCACCCTGCTGGCGCACCGGCCCGGACGGGGTCGGCAGCCGCGCGGGCGCCGGCCCCCCGACTCGGTGCGCGTCGTGTCCGGCGCGCCGGTGCTGCGCCGCGAGCTGCGCGGGCGCTGGTTCGAGGTCTCGGCCGGCAGTTTCTGGCAGGTGCATCCCGCGGCCGCAGCGGCGCTCGCCGAGGCCCTGCTCGACGCCGTCCGGCCCGGCCCGGGCGAGCGGGTGCTCGATCTCTACGCGGGCGCCGGCGCGTTCACGTCGGTGCTCGCCGAGGCGGTCGGGCCGTCCGGCGCCGTGCTCGGCATCGAGGCGGCGCCAGGTGCGGTCGCCGATTCGGTTCGCAACCTCGCCGACCTGCCGTGGGCGCAGGTGCGCCGAGCCCGGGTCACCGCTGCCACGCTGGCCGACCTGGCGGATCTCGACGGGGGGCCGCACGTCGTCGTGCTCGACCCGCCACGCGCCGGAGCCGGGCGCGACGTCATGCGCGCGATCCTGGAGCTCGCCCCCCGTACCGTGGGGTACGTGTCGTGCGACCCGGCGACGCTGGCCCGCGACGTCGCGGTCGCGAGGGACGCCGGCTGGCGGCTGAGCTCGCTGCGGGCCTTCGACGCGTTCCCGATGACGCAGCACGTCGAATGCGTCGCGAGCCTGCACCCTGGGTAGCGCGCCGTAACATCATCCATATGGGCCCGGTACTCGATCGCGTGACGTCCCCGGCCGACCTGCGCTCGCTGACAGCTGACGAACTCGCCGGTCTCGCCGCGGAGATCCGGGACGTCCTCGTGCAGACCGTCGCACGCACTGGCGGCCACCTCGGGCCCAATCTCGGCATCGTCGAACTGACGATCGCCCTGCACCGGGTGTTCGACTCGCCGACCGAGCCGATCCTGTTCGACGTGGGGCACCAGGCCTACGTCCACAAGCTGCTGACCGGGCGCGCCGCCCAGATGCCGACGCTGCGGCAGGGCGGCGGGCTGTCCGGGTACCCGAGCCGCGCGGAGAGCCGGCACGACTGGATCGAGAACTCGCACGCCTCGACCGCGCTGTCCTACGCCGACGGGCTCGCCAAGGCCTACGCGGTGCGCGGCGAGCGGCGTCCGGTGATCGCGGTCGTCGGCGACGGCGCGCTCACCGGCGGGATGTGCTGGGAGGCGCTGAACAACATCGCCGGCGCGGACCGGCCGGTGATCATCGTGGTGAACGACAACGGCCGTTCCTACTCGCCGACGACCGGCGGGCTCGCCGAGCACCTCGCCGGGCTGCGACTGCGTCCCGGCTACGAGCGGGTGCTCGGCCAGGTCAAGGGCGCGCTCGGTCGCACCCCGGTGGTCGGCCAGCCGCTGTACGACGCGCTGCACGGCATGAAGCGCGGCATCAAGGACGTCCTCTCGCCGCAGGGCATGTTCGAAGACCTCGGATTGAAGTACTTCGGCCCGGTCGACGGCCACGACATCGCCGCCGTCGAGCACGCGCTGCGCCTCGCGCGCGGCTTCGGCGGCCCGGTGATCGTGCACTGCGTGACCCGCAAGGGCTACGGCTACCCACCGGCCGAGAACGACGAGGCCGACCAGATGCACCAGTCCGGTGGCTTCGACCCGCTCACCGGGCTGGCCCGGCCGGCCACCGGGACGAGCTGGACGAAGGTGTTCGGCGAGGAGCTCGTCGCGCTCGGCGAGGAACGCGACGACATCGTCGCGATCACCGCGGCGATGTGCCACCCCACTGGCCTGGCCGCCTTCGCCCGTCGATTCCCGGAGCGCACCTACGACGTCGGGATCGCCGAACAGCACGCGGTCACGTCGGCCGCCGGTCTCGCCTTCGGCGGGCTGCACCCGGTCGTCGCCATCTACGCGACCTTCCTCAACCGCGCCTTCGACCAGCTGCTGATGGACGTCGCGCTGCACGGGCTGCCGGTCACCTTCGTGCTCGACCGGGCCGGCATCACCGGGCAGGACGGGCCGAGCCACAACGGCATGTGGGATCTCGCCCTGCTCGGCATGGTGCCCGGGCTGCGGATCGCCGCCCCGCGCGACGAGCAGACCATGCGGGAGCTGCTGCGCGAGGCGGTCGCGGTGTCCGACGGGCCGACCGTCCTCCGCTATCCGAAGACGCCGATCGGGATCGCGCTGCCGGCCCGGCGACGGGTCGGCGACGTCGACGTGCTCGCCGAGCCGGGGCCGGCCGAACCGGTCGACGTCCTCATCGTCGCGGTCGGCGCCCTCGCCGGGGACGTCCTGGACGCCGCGTCGGCGGTGCAATCGGCGGGGTACAGCGTGCGGGTCGTCGCGCCGCGCTGGGTGACGCCGGTCGACCCGGCAATTGCGGCGTTTGCCGACCTGGCGGGCCTGGTCGTCACGGTCGAGGACGGCGTCACCGTCGGTGGTGTGGGCGCGCGCATCGGGCAGACACTGCGCGAGAGCGGCCGGGATGTTCCCACCAGAGAGATCGGCATACCGGTACGGTTCCTCGAACACGGCAGTGTGGCGGACGTTCGCGCGTCCGCCGGGCTCACCGTCCAGGACATCGGAAGGCGCATCGTCGAGTGGTCGGCAACGGTGCCGGGCAACGGTGAGCGCAGCGTCGTCGAAGGCGGATTGACGGAGGCAGAGGATGCGGATCCTCGTCGTTGAGGACGAAGTGCAGCTCGCGGAGGCGGTCGCGCGGGGCCTGCGCCGCGAGGGCATGGCCGTCGACGTCGCCACCGACGGCGACGAGGGCTACCGCAAGGCGGCGCTGACGCGCTACGACGTCGTCGTACTGGACCGCGACCTGCCGGGCATGTCCGGCGACGAGATCTGCCGCCGGCTCACCGACGAGGGCGTGCTCACCCGCGTGATGATGCTGACGGCGAGCGGCACCGTCGAGGACAAGGTGACCGGCCTGGCCCTCGGCGCCGACGACTATCTCGCGAAGCCGTTCGCGTTCGCCGAACTCGTCGCGCGGGTCCGCGCGCTGGGCCGGCGCACCACTCCGGCGGCGCCCCCGGTGATGACGGCCGGCGACATCGAGCTCGACTCGTCCAAGCGGACCGTCGCCCGCCGCGGCGAGCTCATCGACCTGACCCGAAAGGAGTTCGGCGTCCTGGAGACCCTGCTTGTGGCGCAGGGTGCGGTGGTCAGCAGCGAGGAGCTGCTCGACCGCGTGTGGGACGAGAACGCGGACCCGTTCACCACGACAGTCCGGGTCACCATGATGACGCTGCGGCGCAAGCTCGGGGAGCCGCCGATCATCGACACGGTCGTGGGTTCCGGTTACCGGATCGACCCCATCGCACTCGGCGGCGTGAGCGAAGGAGCCGGGGCAACCCCCTAAGGGGACACGACCGTGAGATTCTTCCGCCCGACGCTGCGCGTTCGCATGGCGCTGCTCTACGGCGGACTCGTGCTCCTAGTGGGCGTGTCGCTGCTGTTCACCTGCGTCATCCTCATCGAGCGGGCGATCAGCCAGGCGCCGATCTACGACTTGCGCGACGGCGCGCGCATCGTCGACACCAACGGCAAGCGGATCCCGTTCGACGTCGAGAGTGCGACGAACAAGGCACAGGACAGCGCGGTCCACTACCTGTTCACGACGGGCTCGCTCTACTTCGCGGTGATCGTGGTCATCGCCGCCACCGGCGGCTACCTGCTCGCGAAGCAGGCGCTGCGGCCGATCGCGCGGCTCACCCAGACGGCGCGGGCGCTGTCGACCGAGACGCTCGATCAGCGGATCAATCTCGGCGGTCCGGACGACGAGCTGCGCGAGCTGGCCGACACCTTCGACGACATGCTGGGCCGGCTCGACCAGGCCTTCGACAGCCAGCGGCTGTTCGTGGCCAACGCGAGCCATGAGCTGCGCACACCGCTGTCGGTCATCCTCACCGAGCTCGAGGTCACGCTCAGCGACCCGGACGCGAGCCAGGAGGAGCTGCGCCGGATGGGCTCGGTGGTCGTCGGTGCGGCCGAGCGCGCGCAACGGCTGGTGAACTCCTTGCTCACCCTCGCGCGGCTACAGGCAGTCGGCGGCGCGGAGGAGCTCGAGGTCACTGAGCCGGTCGACCTCGCCCGGCTCGTCCCGGGCGCGCTGAGCGCGGTGACCGCCGAGGCGGAGGACAAGGGCGTCCGGGTGGAGACCGAGATCGAGGAGGCGGTCACCGCAGGCGACCCGCGCCTGCTCGAGCGGCTGATCGGCAACCTGGTCGAGAACGCGATCCGGCACAACGTGCCGAACGGCTGGCT
>JAVHVB010000518.1:0-2568 GCA_032160775.1 Pseudonocardiales bacterium
AGTGCTGTGGGTTTGCCCGCTGAGGGCAACGCCATTCGCGTACCACTGGTACCCGAACGTCACGCTCGGGCTCCACAGGTGATGGCTGACGACGAGGGTGCCGCCGGTGACCGGCCGACCGTCTTCAAGACCGGAGATCGTGGGACGGCTGCTGGAGAGCACGCCCGAGGCCACGGTGGAGGTCTTGGCACTCGTGCGGACGGTCTTGACCACGGCCGGTGCAGTGCCCTTGACCCCGGTAACCACTACCTGGAGCTGCTTGCCGCGGTCGGATGACGTCAGCAGGTAGGTCGGCGAGGTCGCGCCCGAAATCGTAATTCCCGAACGCAGCCACTTGTACGTGAACGCGGTGCCGGCCGGCCAGGCGCCACGCACGGCGGTGAGAGTCGAGCCGACACGCGCTGTGCCGGTGATGGTCGGTACCGGGATCGTGCTGGTCACGTAGATGGTGCTGATCCGGGTCACATCGCCGACAATCATCTGCAGTGTGTGTGCGCCGGGAGCGAGGTTGCCGAGACTGAAGGTGAGGCCGCTGAAGGCGCCGCTCGCATCCGTCTCCGTGTTTGCGCTCTGGTAGCCGCTGTCGATCGAAATCCCCACATCCGTGCCGCGGGGAAGATACTTCCCCGCAGCGGTCAGTTCCTGGTTGGGCAGGACCGCGTCGCCGACGACATCCGCGTCACCAACCGCCGAATAGCTGACCACCGGGTCGGCCAGGAGAGCAATCGAGGTGAGGAAAGCAGCGCCGACGCCGAGTACGGTCCGGGAGCCGACAAACTCGTCGGCGCCACTAATCGCGCCGAGGGTGTCACGACCCGCGCCGACGAACTTGCCGTCGGTGGTCACGCCCAGTGTGGTTGACGAGCCCGCGACGACCTGCGCCATGTCGCGCCCGGCGACATTTGCGACGAAACCTGTCGACATTGAGTTGGTGTCGTCACCCCACGCCCGAACGGAGTGGTCGTCCAGCAGCGCGACGATGTGGTTTCCGTTGGCGGACAGCTGAGTGGCGACCACTCCCGTCGGGATTCCGCTCTTTTCCCCGAAGTTGTTCGTCCCCCAGCCAACGATGCTGCCGTCGTCGAGCAGCGCGAAGGAGTCATAGTTGGTGGCGGCGACGGCAGTGACCGTGTGTGAGCCGATTGCCGTCGCTGCGGCCGCCGGGTCGGACTGGTGCGAACTGTTTTCTCCCCACATCGCCACGGTTCCACCGGTGAGCAGTGCGATCGAGTGCGTCTGGCTGATCGCGACCTGCACAGCGGTGTGCGTGCCGATCGCAGCTGCGGCACCGCTCACCTGCCCGTACTGGTCGTCGCCCCATCCGACGACCTTGCCGTTATCGAGGACCGCCAGGGCGCTCTGGTAGGCCGCCGCGACCTGCGTCACCTTGTGGTTGTCCAGTGCTTCGGCGGCGCCCGAGACCTGTCCGGCGGCGTCATTGCCCCATGCGGCCACCTCACCCTTGTCGGTGAGGGCCAGGGTAAAGAAGTCGCCCGAGACGATCGAGACCGGGTTGCGGCCCGCGAGCGCCGCAGCGCCACCGTCGGTCACGTGATCCTCGGCACCGACCCAGCCGAATCCGACCGTGTAGGCCGACGGCGCCGGCGACGGCGGGGACGCGGGAGACATCGCGTGCGCGGGAGAAACGACCACGAGCACGCCGGCGAGAACCGACAGGACCGCCAGCAGCACGACCATGCGCTTCGCGGTCGGCAGGATGGCGTTGGGCATGGTGTTCATGGTGGCTCCCCGTTGAGAAATGAGATCCCCGCAGCGGGGCGACACGGCCGGACGAAAATCCGAGCACGGTGCCTCGCCAGCGTATTGCTGCGGCGCGCCCGGCACGAGACTCACGCCGCCCCCAGTTCGGGGCTGGTAACCGACGGAAACTCCGGCAAGCTAGCCGGATGACGCAGTCGGTTTACCAGCGCGTGCTCGGCCCGCGATTCGCCGACCTCGATCCGCACCTGGGGTCATACTTCTCGGCGCTCGAGCCCGGGACGGTGGGGCGGGGTTCAGGCGTCTACGACGTTGCGGGATCGGCGCAGCGGTGGCTGGTGCCGGCTCTTGCCCTGCTCGGCTGGCGCCGCATCCTGTTTCCGGAGTTCGGTCGCGACATCCCATTCGACATCGAGAACACCCCCGGCCCCGATGGCGGCCTCTCCGCGGTGCGCGTCACGCACTTCGCCACCCGGGATCGCGTCATGGAAGACACCATGCGCGTGATTGACGGCCGACTGCACGACTTCCTCGGCCGGAGGCGCGGGCTCGAGGTGCGGTTCGTCCTGTCCGTCGCATCCGGTGCACTCGTGATGCGCTCGGACCGCACCTGGCTGCACCTCGGCCCGCTGCGGCTGCGGCTGCCCGCGCTCCTCAGCGCCTCGGTCGACCTGACCGTGCAGTGGGATGGCGACGCCCAGCGCGTGATCGTGCGGATGCGGCATCCACTGTTCGGGACGGTCTTCGAGTACGGCGGGCGGTTCGCGTACCGGGTTGAGTGTGGGTGATGTTCGGGTGGCGGCCGGGTGGCGTCCGCGGGGCGGGGTGGTCGGGATCGGGGTCGGCTCG
>JAVHVB010000519.1:0-2937 GCA_032160775.1 Pseudonocardiales bacterium
CTACGCGCCGGCGCTGACGACCTGCGACAACCACGCGCTGTACAAGAACGGGGCGAAGGAGATCGCCGACGCCCACGGCAAGGCGCTGACGTTCATGGCGAAGTTCAACGAGCGCGAAGGCAACTCCTGCCACGTGCACCTGTCGCTGCGTGACGAGTCTGGTGCGCCGGTGTTCGCCGGCGACCGCGACGGCGGCGTGTCCGTCGTGTTCGAGCAGTTCCTCGCCGGGCAGCTCGCGGGGCTGCGTGAGCTGAGCTACTTCTATGCGCCGAACATCAACTCGTACAAGCGCTATCAGCCGGGCACCTTCGCGCCGACGGCTGTCGCCTGGGGCGTCGACAACCGCACCTGCTCGATGAGGGTGGTCGGTCACGGGTCGAGCCTGCGGTTCGAGAACCGCGTACCGGGCGGCGACGTCAACCCCTACCTCGCGGTCGCCGCGATGATCGCGGCCGGGCTGCACGGCGTCGAGAACGAACTCGAGTTGCGGCCGCCGTTCGGCGGCAACGCCTACACGGCCGGCTTCGAACAGGTGCCGACGACACTGCAGGACGCCGCCGGTCTGCTGCAGGGCAGCAAGCTGGCCCGGCTCGCGCTCGGCGACGCGGTCGTCGAGCACTACGCCAACGCCGCTCGCGTCGAGGTCGCCGCGTTCAACGCGGCGGTGACCGACTGGGAGCGGATCCGCGTCTTCGAGCGGATGTGACATGACCACGCACACGGTCATCAACCCGGCCACCGAGGAGGTGGTCGCCGACGTCGGCCTGCTCGACGTCGTTGCGACGGACGAGGCGATCAGCCGCGCCCGTGCGGCGTTCGCCGGCTGGCGCAGCGTGGCGCCGGGCGACCGGGCTCGGCTGCTGCGCCGGTTCGCCGAGGCCGTCGACGCCGACCGGGAGCACCTCGCACAGCTCGAGGTGCAGAACTCCGGTCACACGATCGGCAACGCTCGGTGGGAGGCGGGCAACGTCCGGGACGTGCTGACCTACTACGCAGGCGCACCGGAGCGGCTGATCGGCCAGCAGATCCCGGTCGCCGACGGTGTCGACATCACCTTCTACGAGCCGCTCGGCGTGGTCGGCGTGATCGTGCCGTGGAACTTCCCGATGCCGATCGCCGGCTGGGGATTCGCGCCGGCGCTGGCTGCCGGCAACACGGTGGTGCTCAAGCCGGCCGAACTCACCCCGCTCACCGCGATCCGGCTGGCCGAACTCGCGCTGCAAGCCGGCCTGCCCGAGGACGTGTTCCAGGTGCTGCCCGGCAAGGGCAGCGTGGTCGGTGCCCGGTTCGTGGACCACCCGGACGTCGCGAAGATCGTCTTCACCGGCTCCACCGAGGTGGGCCGGCAGATCATGGCCGGCTGCGCGCAGCGGATCAAGCCGGTGACGCTCGAACTCGGAGGCAAGAGCGCGAACGTGATCTTCGCCGACGCCGATCTGGAGAGCGCGGCAGCCGGGGCGCCGTCCGCGGTGTTCGACAACGCCGGCCAGGACTGTTGCGCGCGCTCGCGCATCCTGGTGCAACGCTCGGCCTACGACCGGTTCATGGAGCTGTTCGAGGTGGCCGTCAAGGGTGTCGTGGTCACCGACCCGGCCGACGAGAAGGCGGAGATGGGGCCGCTGATCAGCGCCGAGCAGCGTGCTCGCGTCGCCGACTACGTGCCGTCCGATGCGCCGATCGCGTTCCGGGGGAGCGCGCCGGAGGGCGCCGGGTTCTGGTTCCCGCCGACCGTGCTGACGCCGAGCGACCCGGCGGACCGGACGCTGCGCGACGAGATCTTCGGGCCGGTCGTGGCGGTCGTGCCCTTCGACGACGAGGCCGACGCCGTCCGGATCGCGAACGACTCGGAGTTCGGCCTGTCCGGATCCATCTGGACGCGCGATCTGGGCCGGGCGCTGCGGGTGAGCCGGGCGATCGACTCGGGGAACCTGTCGGTCAACTCGAACTCGTCGGTCCGCTACTGGACACCGTTCGGAGGCTTCAAGTCCTCCGGCCTCGGCCGGGAACTCGGCCCGGACGCCCCACTGGCATTCACCGAGACCAAGAACGTCTTCATCTCGACCAAGGAGTAGCCGTGCCGATGCGCCTCGAGGGCAGGACCGCCGTGGTGACCGGGTCGAGCGGCGGCATCGGCCGCGCCACCGCGCGCCGGTTCGCCGCCGAGGGCGCGAACGTGGTGTGCGCAGACCTCGACGCGGAAACCGGCGAGCAGGTCGCCGCCGAAGTCGGCGGGCTGTTCGTACCGACCGACGTCACGGACGAGGAGCAGGTGAAGGCGCTGTTCCAGCGGGCCGTCGACGAGTACGGCGGGGTGCACATCGCGTTCAACAACGCCGGTATCTCGCCGCCGGACGACGACTCGATCCTGGACACCGGCATGGACGCATGGGAGCGGGTGCAGCGGGTCAACCTGACGTCGGTGTACCTGTGCTGCAAGTACGCGATCGAGCACATGCGCGCGGCCGGCGGCGGTTCGATCATCAACACCGCGTCGTTCGTGGCTGTCATGGGCTCGGCGACCTCGCAGATCTCCTACACGGCGTCGAAGGGTGGCGTGCTCGCGATGAGCCGCGAGCTGGGGGTGCAGTTCGCCCGGGAGGGCATCCGGGTCAACGCGCTGTGCCCGGGACCGATCAACACCCCGCTGCTCCAGGAGCTGTTCGCGAAGGACCCGGAACGGGCTGCCCGGCGGATGGTGCACATCCCGATGGGCCGCTTCGGCGAGGCGGACGAGATCGCCGGCGCAGTGGCGTTCCTGGCCAGCGACGACGCATCGTTCATCACCGCGTCGACGTTCCTGGTCGACGGCGGCATCAGCGGCGCCTACGTCACGCCGCTCTGAGGTCGGCGACCACACGTGAGCGTCGACGTCCGTCCGACCGTCCGCATCCGGCGGCCTCGTTCCGGGGTGGCCTCGTTCATGTTCGATCCGGCCAA
>JAVHVB010000520.1:0-3323 GCA_032160775.1 Pseudonocardiales bacterium
GGCGCCGGTTCCGCCGCCGCCATCGCACTCAACGGCGACCTCGTCGATGAGGACGTGCGCGCCGCACTGGCTGCGCCGTCGACCCAACAGTCAACACAACACGAAGGGAAGCTCCGATGAAAACCGAACCAGGCTCCGAGAGCGGGCCGCCGAGCAAGCACCAGCTCGCCGTCATGATCTGGCTGGCCGTGTTCCCCACGCTCACGATCCTCAACCTCGCCCTCGGCGACTGGTTGGGATCGTTGACCACCGTCCTGCGCACGCTCGTCCTTTCCACCGTGGCGGTGCCGATCGTCATCTACGGGCTGATGCCGCAGCTGCACAAGCTCCGTCTCTGGGTACTGCTCCGGGCCCGCGGCAAGTACTCCGCAACGCGGCGGCCACCCGAGATTGCCGGTGCCGGCGTCCGGGTAGTGAACCCACTGTGACGATTGATCTGGCCGGCCGGGCCCTGGGCGATCTGTTCGGTGCCGTCGGCCGCGTCCGCCGGCCCCGCAAGCCCCTGCATCCGCACGGCACCGTGTTGCCCGCGAGCCTGACCCGGAGCGGGCTGGACGAGCCGTGCGGCATTGCCTGGTTGGACGAACCGGGTCGCGACGATGTGCTGGTGCGATTCTCCCGCGGAGCCGGGCTGCCGGATCCGCTGCCAGACGTCCTCGGCCTGGCGATGCGCATTCCGATGCCTGACGGCCGCCACGCGGACCTGCTGTTCGCATCGACCGGCATGGGTCGACTGACCCGATTCCTGCTGCGCCCCGGCCGCAACGCCGCAGCAAGTTCATATTCGACGTTGTTGCCGTACCGTGCGCCGGAAGGCCCGCTGTTCCTGTCGTGCAAGCCGGCCGTAGCCGAACGCGGCGTGTGCTTCGAACTCGGGCTGGCGGTCGGTGTCGGGCCGTGGCGCGTGTTCGGCCAGCTGGACGTCCCGGACGCCGAGCCCGCGCAGGACGCAGACATCACCTTCGACCCGATGACCAACACGCTGCCCGACCTGCAGCCGGCCGACTGGGTTGTGCGGATCCGCGAAAGGGCCTACCGCAAAGCGCGACAGTCCCGGGGCGACGAACGCCCGCGCCCCTAGTTCGAGACAGTCGCCTGCCAATAGGACATGTGCGCGCGGTGCAGCCAGTCGTCGACCCACGATCGATCAGGCTGTGGCGGGACGGCGGAGTCGGCGCGCAGCCGGGTGAGCTCTGATTCTGCGCGGTCGATTGCGGTAACGACCTCAGCGAGGGGCACCTCGCCTCGCCTGATGGCACGAAGATAGCTCCGGTCGGGCTCGGGTACCGGCAGCGTGATCCGGCCGGTGCTGAGCAGTTCGACGCCCTGAATGCCGAGGCGCAGCGCGTGCATCGCGTACTTCGTGTCGTAGCCGTGTTCGGCAACGAGTTCCGGACGGTTGGTGTGCGCACCCACTTCGCCGGTCATCGCCGCACGTTGCGATTGCAGGTATCCGAGGAAGCGGTCGGCGGCCAGCTGTGAGACGAATCGGTGGGCGTTTGCGACGAGCTCGGCGCCGGCCTCGTCGCGGACCATCACCTCGTCGTCCGGGACGAACAGCGGGAGCAGCACGGTCGGGTTGCCGGCGAGCGCGAGGCGACACCACTTGCGTGCCGAGTAGATGATCACGTCCAGGTCTCCGGCGCCGGATCGGTTGGCAAGGCCGCCCGGCTGATCCCAGACCGTGTGTCGCTCGTACTGCTCGAACGGGACAGTCGCCTCGTCCGCGTCGGTGCCTGCCGGCACGCGGGCGAGGCCCGTCACGAACTCCGACGGTTCGAGACAGATACCCATCTCGTCGCGGTCGTCCTGTCCAGTCACTGACGTGCCGTGCACTCCCGAGCCGACCTGGACGCGCAGGATCATGCCGCGCTCGGCGATCGCACGCGCCTCCTCCGAGGCGTGTGGGTGTGGGTGGCCGGGCGGCAGGGTCCGATCACCGTCGATAACGCGAACCGTCATAGCCGCGGGTCCACGGGTTCGGATTCGAGCGCGAGAACGGCGAACACGCACTGGTGCACGCGCCACAGCGGCTCGCCTCGCGCGACGCGATCCAAGGCCTCGAGCCCGAGCGCGTACTCGCGCAGGGCCAGCGAGCGCTTGTGTCCGAGGCCGCGCGAGCGCAGCCGTTCGAGGTTGGCCGGTTCGCTGTAGTCCGGGCCGTAGATGATGCGCAGGTACTCACGCCCACGCACCTTCAACCCCGGCTGGATCACGCCCTTCCGCCCTCGGACCAGGTTCGCCGCCGGCTTGACCACCATCCCCTCGCCGCCCTCGGCCGTGAGCTGGGACCACCATTCGGTCGCGGCCGCGACGGAGCCCGCGTCGGTGGTACTCACTGCGGCGCGGCGCGTCGACGCGAAAATGTCAACGTCGGCGGCCACCAGCCGATCCGCGAGGTCGAGATGCCAGCTGTGCGGGCGTTCGTGATGGGCGGCGCCCTCGCTGGCCAGGAGCTGGAACGGCGCGATACGCACGCCGGCCAGTCCGTCGGTCGGCCAGCAGTAGCGCCGGTAGGCGTCGGTGAACGCGGCGGCGTTCGTCTCGCGCGCCCTCGTCCGGTCGAGCAAGTCGTTCACGTCGAGACCGGTCGCGGCGGCCTGGCTGAGCGTGTCGATCGCTGCCGGCAGCGACGCACGTGCGGCCGCACCGACTGCCGCGTACTGATCACGCAGCAGCTGTTCGGCCTTGGCGCTCCACGGCAGCAACTCGGCGTCCAGCATGATCCAGGTCGAGTCGAGTTCGTCGAACAGTCCGGCGGTCTCGGCGGCGTGCCGCAGTCGCTCGACGAGTTGTGCGGTCAGCTCCTCGGCGAAGAAGGGGCGCCCGGTCCGCGTCCAGACGGCACCGCACTGGTCGCCCGGCGCTCCGAATCGCGCGCGCGCCGCGTCCAGCGAGCGGCAGACGAGGACGACGGCGCGCGAGCCCATGTGCTTCTCCTCGCACACGAGCTGGTCGACGCCCTCGGTGCGGAAGTAGTCGAAGGCCTGCTCCGGGTGTTCGAGCAGGTCAGGCAGCGTCGAGGTCGCGACCGGACTCATGGTCGGCGGCAGGTAGAGCAGCCAGCGAGGGTCGATGGCGAAGCGACTCATCACTTCGAGGGCGGCGGCCGCGTTCTCCTCGCGCACGCCGATCCGCTTCTGGTACCGCGTCTCGATCACCCGGGTGCCGATGACGTCGGTGAGATCGAGAACTTCCGGGTCTCGGCGCGCCGCGACGTTCGAGACCACCGTGTCCGGGTTGGTCGGGAACGGCTTGGCCGGCTCGTAGTAGACCTCGGCAGCCGGCACGGACACCAGCTCGCGCTCCGGATAGCGAAGTGC
>JAVHVB010000521.1:0-15555 GCA_032160775.1 Pseudonocardiales bacterium
GCGGCGCGCCGCCGTCGGGCATGCTGCCCTCGTGGGAGGGCATCGACCCCGCGCAAGCCAAGCAGCTCGAGGCCGCGCTCCGCCTCGGTTTGGCCACCGATCCTTCCCGTCGCCCAGCTACGCCGGGCGAGCTCGTGGAGGCCCTGCGCAGCGGCTGGGCGATGTCGCTGCCGACCGGCGTGATGACCTTCTGCCTCTCGGACATCGAGGGCTCGACCGCGCTGTGGGAGCGTGACCCCGCGGCCATGGCGACGGCGCTAGTGCGGCACGACGAGATCATCGCCGCGCAGGTCGAGGCGCGCGGCGGACGATTCCTGAAGTCCATGGGCGAGGGCGATTCGACGGTCTCGGTCTTCGATTCCGCGCCGAATGCACTCGAGGCGGCGGTCGCCGCAATGCACGCGCTGCAGGCCGAGCCATGGCCGAGCGGGCTGCGGCTCGTCGTCCGCTTCGGCCTGCATACCGGAGAGGCGGGACGCCGCGGCGCCGACTACTTCGGGCCGACCCTCAACCTTGCCGCTCGCCTGCGCGGCCAGGCCGACGGTGGTCAGGTCTTCGTCTCGGCAGCAACCGCCGCCGTGGTTTCCGGCCATCTCCCGGCCGGATGCAGTCTGGTTAACCTCGGCCCGCACCGCTTGCGCGGCCTGAGCGCGCCGGAGAAGATCCACGCGCTCGAGGGCCCTGGGATCGGCGCGCCGCTTCCGGCCGGCGAATCCCCGTATCGCGGGCTGCTCGCGTTCGAGCCTGACGATCGCCGCTTCTTCTTCGGGCGCGAGGACGTCGTCGACGAGATCGTCTCGCGCCTGGCGCCGGGCCGACTGCTCGCGGTGGTCGGCGCTTCGGGCAGTGGCAAGTCGTCGGTGCTGAGCGCGGGTGTTGCCGGTGCGGCGCTGGCCGGCGCGATCGACGGCGTCCGCTCTGCCGTCGTCATCAAACCCGGCCCCGAGCCACGGCTCGAGCTCGCCGACGACCCGCAAGTGCTGGTGATCGTCGACCAGTTCGAGGAGCTGTACACGCTCTGCGACGATCCCGAGCGGCGCGAGGAGTTCATCGATCACCTGCTCGCGCTTCGTTCGCCGGTGGCGATCGGAGTGCGCGCCGATCTGTACGGACGGTTGAGCGGCCATGCCGCCCTGGCGAGGGCCGTGGCGGACAACCAGTTGCTGCTCGGCCCGATGGGCGATGCGGAGCTGGAGCGGGCGATCACCGAGCCGGCGCGGGTCGCGGGCTTGCGGCTCGAGCCGGGTCTCGTGGAGCTGATCCTGCGGGACGTGGCGCGCGAGCCCGGCGCTCTGCCGCTGCTCTCGCACGCACTGCGGGTGACATGGGAGCGGCGCGACGGACGCACGCTCACGGTCGAGGGCTACCGCGCCAGTGGCGGCGTCGCGTCGGCGATCGCGCAGACCGCGGACTCGCTCGTGCAATCCGTACCGCCCGATGGACAGCGTCTGGTGCGCAGTCTCTTCCTGCGCCTCACCGAGGTCGGCGACGGAGTCGAGGACGCACGGCGCCGGGTAAAGGTCGAGGAACTCGTTCCCGAGGATGCGTCTGCCGAAGCGGTTCAGGCGCTTCTCGATCGGTTGGCCGAGGCACGGCTGGTGACGCTCGGCGAGGGCACTGCCGAGGTGGCGCACGAAGTCCTGATCCGCGAATGGCCCACGCTGCGGGCGTGGCTCGAAGAGGATCGGGTGGGGATCCGCCTGCACCGCCTGCTCGGCGACGCGGCGCGGTTCTGGGACGCCGGGGTTCGCGAGACCGGCGATCTGTATCGGGGCACGCGCCTCGCTGCCGCCGTCGAGTGGGCGGGCACTCATCCCGACGCACTGAACGCGGTTGAGCGCGCGTTCCTGAATGCAAGCGTCGCCGGGTCCGAGCGTGAGCGGCGCACGCAGCTGCGCACCAACCGGCGACTGCGCAGACTGCTCGGTGGCGTCGCCGTCCTGCTCGTCGCAGCGGTGATCTCGGGCGTGCTTGCGCTGCGGGCGAGCCACCAGGCACGCGACGCCGCTCGCACCGCTGACGCGCAGCGTCTCGGCGCGTTGAGCCTCATCGACGACCGGCTCGACCGGAGGGTCTTGCTGGCCCAGGCGGGGCGCACGCTCGATGACTCAGTCGCGACTCGCGGGTACTTGCTCTCCGTCCTCGTCCAGGAACCGGCCGCGATCGGCGTGATGCAGGGGGACGGGGATTCGCTCTTCACAGTGGCACACAGCGCCGACAGCCGGGTACTCGCCACCGGGGACGATGACGGGACGGTGGTCCTGTTCGACACCAAGACCGGCGAGCGCATCGGCCGCCCGCTGCAGGTCATCCGTCAGGTCGACAGCCTGGACTTCTCGCCCGACGGCACGCTGCTCGCCGTTTCCGGCGCGGTCTCTGAGGCAGTGGGCGCGCAGACGGTGAAGCTGATCAATCTGGCCACCAAGAAGGTCACCCTGGTCATCGACCTCGGGGCCTACCGGCCCGCGCCGAAAGTGCCCACATCCGTCGACGCTCGGTTCAGCGATGACGGCCGGACGGTCATCGTGTCCGTCGGACCCACCAGCCCGGACGATCCGTTCCCGGCCTACTTGCGACGGTACGACGCGCGAACAGGCAAGCCGTTGGCGCGCGGGGTTCCGATCGGCACGGAAAACACGATCGCCGCCCCAGTGGTTGCGTCCCGTCGTGATCGGCTGCTGGTCACCGGGTCCACCATGACGTTCGTCGTGGACGCGGCAACCCTGCGCGTTCGCGAGCGGATCCCGGTAGGCGGGTACATCGCCGGGATGTCCCCGGACGGGCGCAGCGTCGCCTTTGGCGGCGAGGACGGCAGCGTCGCCGTCCTCGATCTGCGCTCCGGCAAGCTACGGACCCTCGACGGTAGGCACGAGGACCGCGTCCACGGTCTGGAGTTCACCGCCGATGGACGCACGCTCGTGACACGGGGGGACGACGGGAAGGTGCTCGTCTGGGACGTGAAGTCGGGCAAGGTGCGCGAGATCTTGACTGGCCATGCCGGCCCAATGCCCAGCTTCACCATCAGCGCGGACAGCCGTACGCTCTACACCGTCGGGCTGGACGGCCGGGTCATCGTCTGGGATCTCGTGGGCGACCGCCGTCTCGCTCAGCCCTTCCAGGCCGGCGGCCTGATAACCAATTACCCACCGCCACTGGCGATCAGCCCGTCCGGTCGAACTGTGGCGGCCGGGCTGGCGAACGGGGGCGTCCGCCTACATGATGCGCGAACGCTGCGCCCGCTGCGTGACCTGCCCGGGATCCAGCGGGGACCTGCGACGGCGATCGAGTTCAGCCCGGATTCGCAGACCTTCGCGGTGACGGGCGAGGACGGCACCGTGGAGTTCCGCGACGCCGAAACCGGCCGGCGGGTGCGGCCACCCCTGCCCAGCCTCGGTGCGCCCGCACAGGCGATGGCGTTCTCACCTGACGGCAGCCGGCTCACCGTGGCCGATCTCAACGGCAACCTGCGCGTACTCGACCTGTCGAGCGGGGAGATCGCCACGGGGCCGCGCCTTCCCGGCTTCCCGCTCCAGCTGTCGTTCAGCCCGGACGGCAAGCTGCTGGCGATCGCTCTCGAACACCGCGGCGCCCAGTTGCGGGACAGCCGATCGCTGCGGCTCGTCGCCAACCTGCCCAACGCGACCGGAGACGACGACACCTGGGTCCGGTTCTCACCGGATGGCCGGCTGCTTGCAGTCGCCTCCTTGCGCTACACCCAGCTGTGGGACATTGCCAGCCGCCGGCGGTCGGGCGCGCCGCTGAAAGGTCACACGGTCTTCGTGACGAACGCGGAGTTCTCGCCAGACGGGCACGTGCTCGCGACCAGTGGCGACGATGGCACCGTGATCCTTTGGGATGTCCAGTCGCGCCGCGCGCTCGGAACGCTGCCGGGCCGGTTCGGCTGGGTCTCTGTGCGCTTCACACCGGACGGACGGCGACTGTTCGTGATGCACGCGACCGGTGCTGCCGCGCGCTGGGAGGTGAGCCCGGACGCGTGGTCGCGACAGGCGTGTCGGGTCGCCGGGCGCGAGCTGACCCGAGCGGAGTGGATGGAGCTGGTCCCGGACCAGGACTACCGGCCGGTGTGCTCCTAGCTGTCTTTCGGTTCGCTGGCCCGCAGTTGGGTCAGAGAGACGGCGCCGCGGCGCAGCGCCTCGTTGGCGAGCCGGGAGCGGCGGTACGACTCATCCGCGGGGATCTTGAACTTGTCGTACAGGTTGGCCAGGTGCTGCTTGACCGCCGCCTGGGTGATCACCAGTTCCTCGGCGATCGCGCGCGTCGAGGCCGGCTCGGTGAACATGTCCCGGTCGAGCAGCGGCCGGCACAGCGCTTGGAGCACATCGCGCTCGCGCACGGTCAGCGCCGGCGGGGCCTCCTCGACCTCGGTCGCGTGGTCCGGGGGATTGAGTGGATCACGGAACATGAGCCGGGTTTGGCCGATGCGGACCTCGTCGCCGTGGCGCAATCGGTGCGTGGACCAGATGCGCTCGCCGTTGACCCAGGTGCCGTTCGAGGAGCCGAGATCGATGACGCACCAGCCCGCCGGAAACCGCTCGAGGACAGCATGGAGGTGGCTGGCGGTGGGATCGTGCTCGAGCGCGACGTCGTTCTCGGTCGCCTTGCCGATCGCGATCCGGCGGCCCTCCTCCAACGAGAATCGCCAGCTGTGGGCGCCGGAGATCACCTCGATCTGCGGGTGCACGGGGCCAGCCTACGATCTCACCCCTCGGGCTGAGTTCCCCTTCCGCCGAAGCGGCCCCAGGAAGCCTTCACGCGATGACAACCACCGCCATCGACGACACACATCGGGTCACATCGGCGGTCGTTAGAGTTCGGGACGAGGGTGTAGTGCCTTGATGTAACGATCTTGTTGCGGTCACCTTGCGGTAGCCATCGCCCGAAAATGGCCATCACCCGCTGCAGTTACGTCCCACGCTGTACTGGCTTTACCGCCGTTTACCGCTCGTCGATAAGCCCGACCTAGCAACGCCGACCGAAGCTGACCCGTTGGCCGCATGAAGCCAGAAACCCTTATGCGATAAGGGTTTCAGGGCGGTGGCGGTGGGATTCGAACCCACGGTGGTGTTACCCACACACGCTTTCGAGGCGTGCTCCTTTGGCCGCTCGGACACGCCACCGCCCGCTAGGTTACCGGACCCCCGGACCCCGTTTCGCCGCGAAGAACTGTTCGAGCAGCTCGGCGCACTCGTCCGCGCGGACCCCACCGACAACCTCCGGCCGGTGGTTCAACCGCCGATCGCGCAGGACGTCGCGCAGCGATCCGGCGGCGCCGGCCTTGGGGTCCCAGGCGCCGAACACGACTCGCGAGACGCGGGCCAGGACGATCGCTCCGGCACACATCGTGCACGGCTCCAGCGTGACGGCCAGCGTGCACCCGGCGAGCTGCCACGACCCGGAGGCCGCGCCCGCGGCGCGAAGGGCGAGCACCTCGGCGTGTGCGGTCGGGTCCGCCATCGCCTCGCGCTGGTTGTGCGCCGTCGCGATCACCGCGCCGCCCGGGTCGAGGACGACGGCGCCCACTGGCACCTCGGCGCTCTCGGTAGCGCCGAGCGACGCACGGGCAGCGTCGAGTGCCAGCCCGACCGCAGCCAGATCGGCGGCGGCGATCATCTTCGGGGTCCACGCGCGATCGCGAAGCGATTGCGTGGGGGGTTCATCCGCGCAGGTCTTCGAAGGCCGGACCGCAGCCGGCCTTCTCGCACACCGCGACGAGCAGGTCGACGGGCAGCGTGCCGATGTGCGCGCACATGGCGAGCAGGTCCGCGGCCGACGTGCCGAGATCCTCGGCGATGTCCGGGTCGCCGAACGGGGCGCTGTCGTGCACGGGCGGCGCCTCCCCGTCGAGCAGGTCCTCGGCGTCGTCCTCATCGCCCGCGCCGATCTCCGGCAGATCCTCGGCAACCAGCGCGGCCATCGGGTAGGCGTCCGCGGCGTGCCCGTCGGACAGGAACGCGCGCGGGTCCTCGACGTCGTCGTCGAGCCGCACGATCGCCGCGTACTCGTCGTCCTGCTCGATGACCAGCAACCGGACCTCGCCGGCGAGGTCGCGGAGCACGTCGCCGAGGTCGGCCAGCGACTCGCAGTCTTCGATGTCCGCTTCCTCGACCGTCCACCGGTCGCCGTCGCGGGTCAGCAGCGCAGCGAAGTAGGACATCAGCGGCCTGCCACTGCCGCAGCGGTCGCCGCCCCGTACTGGTCGGCTATACCGAGGCGGTCGACGATCGTCTCGAGCATCTCGTCGGGCAGCGCGTCCAGGTCGTCGAGGATCTCCTCCATCTCGTCCTCCGGAAGGCCCAGGTCGTTGAACAGTTCCAGATCGCCGATCGGCCACACTTCGTCGAGTTCGTCGTCGGCCGGCGGGTCCTCGCCCAGCCGGGCCATCGCCTGCTCGGCGAGCGAGAACTCGACTGCGGCAGTGAGGTCGGACAGCATCAGCATGGTGCGCCGGCCCTCCTGACGCGCGATCAGGAAGAACTCGTCCTCGACCGAGGCGATCACGAACGGGCCACCCTCGGGCGGCTGGGAGCGCAGCGCGGCGAGCAGTACACCCAGCTCGTCGAGCACCGCGGGCGGCAGGGGCTCGACCCGCCACTGCGCGCCGTCGCGGAAAGCGACGACAGCGAAGCCCTGGTCGGCCACTTGCCACCACCTCTCGCAACCCGAAGATGCGTCGGTTGACGATCCTGACACGAATCGGCCAGCGGCCGGAAGTGACTGGAGCCGGGGCGATACCGTCGGCCGGTGCACCCGTCGCCGCGCCCGGCTGCCTTCGCCCGGGTGGCCGTGCTCGGTCTGGGGCAGATCGGCGGCTCGTTGTTGCACGCGATCCGGCAGGCCGGGCTGGAAGTCGTCGGCTACGACACGGACCCCTCCACCGCTGCGGCAGTGAGCGCGTCCGGCTTCCCCGTAGCCCCGACCGATGCCGCAGCGGTGCACGGCGCGGACCTGGTCGTGCTCGCCATGCCGCTGCCCGAACTGCCCGACGCGCTCGGCTCGCTGGCCACCCACCTGGCCGCCGGCGCGGTCGTGACGGACGTGGGCACGCTCAAACGGCCAGTGCTCTCGGCCGTCCACGAACTGCTGCCGGACGTCACCTTCGTCGGCGGTCACCCGCTCGCCGGTGTCGAGGAGACCGGCTGGGGAGCGGCCGACCCGCTGCTGTTCCGGGACGCGCCGTGGGCGCTGACCCTCGATGACGGAACCTCGCTCGAGGCCTGGTTGCGGCTGGCCGAGCTCGTCTGCGACCTCGGCGCGCGGCCGGTGCCGACGACTGCCGACGAGCAGGACGGCGCGATCGCCAGGGTGATCGGGCTGCCCCACGTGCTCGCCGAGGCGCTCGCGCTCACCGGTCTCACCGGGGGACCGCTCGGCCTGTCACTCGCGGCCGGTTCGTACATGTCCGGCTCGCGCGTCGCGCGCACCCGGCCCGAGCTGGTTGCAACCTGGTGCGATGGCAACGCCGGCCTGGTCACCGCGCTGGACGACGCGATCGCGCACCTGCAGGGCGCTCGGGACGCCCTCGCGGCGGACGAGTCGGTGTTCCCGCTCGCGCGCGCCGGGCATGCCGCTCGCATCAACTGGGAGCACCGCCGGTTCGAGCCGGTCGAGGTGGCCCCCACGGTGGATGAGCTTCGCGCACATGGCCGGACGGGTGGCTGGATCACCGCCGTGCTGCGCGACGACGACGGGTTGCGGCTGCTCGGCATGCGCCCCATAGCCTGAACGCATGCTCTACATCCTCGGGTTGCTGCTCATCGGCCTGTTGGCCGGTGCCCTGGCCCGGCTCATCGTCAGCAGCCCGCAGCGGCTCGGCTGTCTCGGCACGTCCCTGCTCGGGATCGTCGGCTCCTACGCGGGCGGCTCGCTCTACTCGGTCCTGTTCGACGACAAGTTCGACCTGCGCAAGGCGTCGACGTTCGTCGGCGCGGTGATCGGCAGCATCCTCCTGCTGCTGATCTGGCGCGGCATCGAGCAGGCTCGGCGCTGACGTCGCTGTGGAGACCGCGCGCGGCGTCCCTTATGCTGGTGGAGTTCTCAGCGGGGCTAGCATGATGGGGTTTGCCGCCCTCATCGTCTAGAGGCCCAGGACGCCGCCCTTTCAAGGCGGTAGCACGGGTTCGAATCCCGTTGGGGGCACGCACGTCGCTCGGGAAACCGAGTCCAGGCCCAGTAGCGCAGTTGGTTAGCGTGCCGCCCTGTCACGGCGGAGGTCGCGGGTTCAAGTCCCGTCTGGGTCGCCATGTCGGACCTGCCGCGCCTGCTCGTCGTGGCGCACGGCACCGCGTCCGCCGCAGGATCGGCTACCACCGCCCGCCTGGTCGACGCGATCCGTGCCGACCGCCGCGCCGTCCAGGTCGATCTCTGCTTCCTCGACGTGGTCGAGCCGCGGCTGCCGGACGTCCTGGACGACCGGCCGACGATCGTGGTCCCGCTGCTGCTGTCCACCGGTTACCACGTGCAGACCGACATCCCCGCCGCCGTCGCGCCCTACCCGCACGTGCGGGTCGCGCGGCACCTCGGTCCCGACCCGCTGCTGACCGACGTCCTGCTCGACCGGCTGCCGGCCGGCCCGGACACGGGTGCGGTCGTCCTGGTCGGTGCCGGGTCCACACGCCGGGAGGCGGCGGACGACCTCGCCGGTGCGGCGGCACTGCTCGGCGCCAGGATCGGCGCGCCGGTCAGCGTGCTGACCCTGGCCGAAGACGTCCGCGCCGGCCTGGCAGCGCGGCCGGGTCCGCTCCGGGTGGCGACCTACCTGCTGACCGAGGGCCAGTTCGTCACGTCGATACGGACCGCCGCCGAAGGTCTCGGTGCGGTCGCCGAGCCGCTCGGCGTGCACCCGGCGCTCGTGCGCTTGGTGTTGCAGCGCTACGACGAGGGTTGCCGGGCCGCCGGGTAGACTCGCGGAGGTTCCCGGCCAGGTAGCTCAGTTGGTACGAGCGTCCGCCTGAAAAGCGGAAGGTCGACAGTTCGATCCTGTCCCTGGCCACCGAAGATCCCTGGCCACCGAAGAGCTACCCGGCAGCGACCAGCGGTGTCGCCGCGTCGAGCTGCCGCAGCCAGGCTGCCGCCCGCAACTGCGTGAACGTGTCGCGTGCCGCCGCGAGATGCGGCGCGGCATCGGACTCACGCGCGTGCTGGGTCAGCCAGACGCCGAGCGTCGCCTGCGCGCGTGCCCGGTCGGGCGCTGCACCGAAGGCGTCGAGCAGTTCGATGGCCTCGAGCAGGTCCGTCTCGATCGCCGCCGGGTCGGCCGCCGAGGTCGGGTCGGCCGTCTCGATGGTGGCGCGCAGCCGCGGTAGTTGGGCGGCAAGGTAAGGGTTCAGCCGGGTCGCCGGCACGTCGTTGACGACAGCGAGCAGTTCCCGGGCGGCCGCGACGTCGCCCGCCTCCAGCGTCCAGCCGACCGCGGCTGCCCACAGGTGGGGGAAGTCGTCCTCGAACCTGCTGTACTGGAACGCCAGCTCGACGGTGCTCCTGCACGCCGCCACGACAGCAGCCCGGTCGCCGAGCGTCCGAGCGTGCGCGGCACGGCACGCGGCGAAGTAGAACGAATCGGCGGGGGACTCTGCCTCCCCCTCCCCCAGCGTCGCGAGATTGTCGAGTTCGGCGAGGTCGAGCGCATCGTCGCGAGCGAATGCGATGAGGCTGACTTCTGTTGCCAGAACCGCGGCCTGCGAGCGCTGCGGCGCGCGCTCCTGCAATGCGGGCCGGTCGCGGAGCCGGAACACCTCGTCCCACCGACCGGCGATCACGAGCGCGATCGCCTGGTTGATCGCGGTGTGCCAGCACAAGTTCGAGTTGCCGGATTGTTCGAGCAGCGTCATGGCCTCGTCACCCGCGAGCAGCCCGGCGGCGAGGTCTCGGCTCAACCCGAAGGCCAGAATGTTGAGCAGCGCGCGCCCGAGCTCATTCGTGAGCCCGTGCTCGCGACTGTATTCCGCGTTCAGGGCGAGCAGCGCAGCGCCCACACGCGGCATGTCATCGCCCATGAAACGGATCGCGCACTGGCTGATCGCTCGGGTGATCATCTCCGGCTCGCCGGAGTCCTCGGCGAGCTGAAGCGCCCGATCGGTCCACTCCACGACGCCGGGCCGCCGGAACAGACTCAGATGGATCGCGATCTGCAACGCCACCCGGGCCGCGGTGCTCGCAGGCAGTCCGTCGAGCGCCCCGGGTTCCAGGTACGGCTCGACGAGCGCGAAACCCTCCAGCCCGTGGCCGATCACGGTCAGTGCCCGCGCGAGGTTCGCCACGGCCACCGCCATGTCGGCCGGCGAAGTGCCCATCTCGTCCGTCGTCAACGGCCGGGACAGCTCGATGCAGGCGTCGAAATCGGCGGCCGCAAGGGCCGCGTCCGACCCGGCGAGATGCAACCGGATGACGTCAGCGGGGGAGGTGGCGAGGCTCAGCGCGTCCCGGTAGGCGCGCAGCGCTTCGGTAGGCACACCGACGGCGAGCGCGCGCTCGGCGGAGCGTTCGAGCCAGCCGCGCAGTCGCGCCGCCAGTTCGGTCCGTTGCGCATCGTCCGAGGTGATCGCGTCCAGCGCGTCGCGCAGGTGCTGGGCGATGACGGCGCTGAGCGCCGTGTCACTGTCGGCCAACGGCTCGAGATGTTCGACGACGGCGAGATGGCGTTGCATGCGGTCGCGCTTGGACTGCGTCTGGTAGGCAACGGTGCGCACCACGGCTTGGACGAACGCGTACTGCCCCTCCTCGGCGGACAGCCGGTCGGTGACCCGGGTGAGCAGGTCGCGGCCGACGAGTTCGCGCAGCGCGCCAGTGAGGTCGTCGTCCGACAGCGCCGTCACCGCGGCGAGCCCCGGCCGGGTGAATGTCTGGCCGAGCACGGACGCCGCGGCGAGCACCGACCGGTCGCGCCGCCGCAAGAGGTCCAGTCGGCTGGCGACGAGCACCTGCAAGCTCGCGGGTGCGGCCAGCGCGCCGAGGCGCTCGGCGTCGACGCCGGTCGCCAGCCGCACCGCGCCGGGCTGGCGCGTCGGGCCACCGACCGTCAGCCCCTGGTCGTTCATCGCCCGCACCGTCTCGATCGCGTAGAGCGGGTTGCCCTCGGCGCGATCGACGAGCGCCTCCCGGACGTCGCCGGGCAGGCCCTCGACCAACGCGTCGAACAGCTCGCCTACGTCGCCCTGGGACAACGTTTCGAGGCCGATCAGGTTCGCGCGGCGCAGCGTGGCGAGCATCGGGCGGCGGGTGAGCAGCTCGGGACGGGCCAGCAGCACGACGAGCAGGGCGACCTGTGCCACGGTGCAGACGTGCTCGACGAAATCGAGCAGAGCATCGTCGGCGTAGTGCGCATCGTCGACGACCCAGATGACCGGTTCGCCCGCTCGCTGCGACAGCCGTTCGAACCAGGTGAGCCAGGCGCCGAACAGGTCCTCGCGCGTGGTGCCGCTGGCGCCGGCGAGGCCCAGCAGGTTCGCCATCGCGGGAAGCAGCCGCGCACGCTCGGCAGTGTCGGGGACGTACTCCTCCAGCGAGCGGGTGAGCTTCGTCCGGGTCGCCGCCTCGGTGTCGTCCTCGGCAGCGCCGATGCGCCCCCGTACCGCCCCGGTGAGGGCGGAGAAGCCGACGCCCTCGCCGTAGGCCAGACACCGGCCGCGATGCCAGAGCACGGTCGCCGACAACCCGTCGATGTAGTTCTCGAGTTCCCAGCCGAGTCGCGTCTTGCCGACACCCGCGTCGCCGGACACGATCACCAAGCGCGGCCGGCCCTCCTCGGCGGCGACATGGAACATCTCTTTGAGGACGGACAGCTCGCGACGCCGGCCGACCAGGGGCGACTGCACGCGGTCGCTGCTGCGCTCGCCGCCCACCCCGCCCATGATCGCGGTCGCGGCGAACAGCTCGACCGGTTCCGCCTTGCCCTTGAGCTCGTGTGCACCGGTTTCGGTGAAGTCGATGGAGCCGGCTGCCAGCGATCGCGTCTGGGCATCCACCCACACGGTGCCCGGGTCGGCCTTCGCCTGGACCCGCGCCGCCGTGTTGACCGCGTCGCCGGCGACCATTCCCTGACCGGTCGCGCCGATGTTCACGGCGACCTCGCCGGTGACGACGCCGACGCGCATGGCCAGCCCGGGCGCGCCGACCGAGTCGCCGAAGGCGGCCACGGCCTCGGTCAGATCGATGCCCGCGCGCACCGCGCGCTCGGCGTCGTCCTCGTGCGCGGTCGGTACCCCCCACACAGCCATGACTGCGTCGCCGATGAACTTCTCGATCGTCCCGCCGTAGCGGGCCACGATCGCGCGCGCGGTGTCGAAATACCGGCTGAGCAGCTCGCGCACCTCTTCCGAGTCACGCGACTCCGAAAGCGAGGTGAAGCCGACGAGGTCGCCGAACAGGACCGAGGTGACCCGCCGTTCCGATACGGGCGGCGCCGTTCCAGCCGATGACCCTGCACCAGCGGGCGACCCCGCTGGGATCAACGCCGCCCTCGCGAGTTGTGGAGCTCCGCACTCCGGGCAGTACTTCTGGCCGGGGACGAGGTCGGTACCGCAGTTCCGGCAGGCCAGGGCGACCGGCGTCCCACACTCGGCGCAGAACTTCGCGCCGCTGGGCAGCGCAGAACCACAACTCGCGCATTGCATCAGCGTGCTCCGCCGATCACCCGAGGACTGTAACCTGCCGTCGGCTGTGCGGGCACGCTCCGCGAGACGGTCAGCTGGAGTGTGCCTCGTAGGCGGCCTTGAAGGCCTCCCGGATCGCCGGGTGCTTGGCGAAGACGTCGAACATCGCGTCGTTCTCGACCCGCAGGCCGGCGGTCCGCTCCGCAGTCGTCACCGTCGCCCGCCGTTGTCCCCCGCCGAGCAGGGCCATCTCGCCGACGATGTCACCGGGTCCGAGGGTGGCAACCTGCTCCCGCCCGTAGAAGACCCGCAGCTCGCCGCTGGTCACGACGTAAATGGCGTCGGCCGGGATGCCTTCCGCGACCATCGGCCAGCCGGCCGGCAGGGTGAACGGCCCGCCCGCGTCGACCAGCGCAGCGATGTCGTCCTTGCTGCACTTCGAGAAGGTCTTGTACCCGGCCAGCTGGTTCACCAGCTCGCGCTTCTCGTTATTCGACACCGCCAACACGCTCCCTCGGTCGTCGCACTGCAGCCCTCACCGCCGCGATCATCGCGAGCGTAAGGCAACCGCTGGCCCGGCGCGCCCCGAATGCGACCCCCGACACGCGCGGAGCTAGCTCTCGGTGCCGCCGCGGGCGGGCTGCGCGCCGGACGCGAGGGGCGCGACGTCGGCTGGTGCGGCGGCTGCCGCGGCGCTCGCGGCCGAGGTCGTCGCCGGCTCGTCGGCGTGTTCGGCGGCGGCCCGCGCCTGCTGGCCGGACACGCTGCGCAGCGGGACCTCCTTCATCATCGCCGACAAGACCACCCCGACGACCAGAACCAACGCGCCGACCAAGAAGACGGTGTCCATGGCGTCGGAGAAGCCGACAAGGAACGGGTGCGCCAGCGCGTTGTCCAGCCCCTTGATGAAGGACGTGTCGTTGAGACTGCCGCCGTGATTCAGTAGCGCGACCTGATCCGGGTGGGCCGCCGCGGCCTGCTGGAAGTCGGGAGTGGCACGCGCCCTGGCGTACTCGCGCGGGATGTTCGTCGCCGCGCGGGTGAACAGGATGGACAGGAACACGGCGGTGCCCAGCGAGCCACCGACCTGGCGGAAGAAGGTGACCGCCGACGTGGCGACCCCCATGTCGCGCGGGTCCACCGAGTTCTGCATCGCGAGCACGATGCTCTGCATGTTCATGCCGAGACCCATGCCGAACAGCGCCATGTAGATATCGGTCTGCCACAGCGGGGTGTCGGCGCCGATACGCGTCATCAACGCGATGCCGATCACCATCAGGACGGAGCCGACGACGGGGAAGATCTTGTACCGGCCCGTCCGGGAGGTGTACTGCCCGGACGCCAACGACGCCAGCATCATGCCGGCGACCAACGGCAGGAGCAGCAGCCCTGCCTTGGTCGGCGAGGCCCCCTTGACGATCTGCAGGTACAGCGGGATCGACGCGATCCCGCCGAACATCCCCATGCCGACGATCAGGGCCTGTGCGGAGCCGGTCGCGAACACGCTGCGCCGGAACAACCGCAACGGCAGCAGCGCCTCGTCGCCCATCCGCGCCTCGACCCGGATGAACGCGACGAGCCCTACCGCACCCAGGAGGTAGCAGATGTAGGCGCTGGTCGAAGCCCAGCCCCAGGTGCGGCCCTGCTCGGCGATGATGAGCAGCGGGACGAGGCCGACGACAAGCATCGCGGCGCCGGTCCAGTCGATGCGGTGCTCGCGCCGGGTGTGGTCGAGATGCAGCACCCGAGTGACGACGAACAGCGCGAAGATGCCGATCGGGACGTTGATGTAGAAGATCCAGCGCCAGCCCGGAGCGCCGAGGATGCTCGACTGGCCGGCGAAGAAGCCACCGACGACGGGTCCGAGAACCGACGACGTCGCGAACACCGCCATGAAGTAGCCCTGGTACTTGGCGCGTTCGCGCGGCGGGATGATGTCGCCGATGATCGCCAGGGCCAGCGGCATGATCCCGCCCGCCCCGATGCCCTGGAACGCCCGGAAGGCGGCGAGCATGTACATGTTCTGTGCGAGCCCGCACAGCGCCGAGCCGACGATGAAGATCGTGATCGCAAGCATGTAGAACGGCTTGCGGCCGTAGATGTCGGACAGCTTGCCGAACAGCGGCGTCGAGATCGTCGACGTGATCAGGAATGCGGTGGTGACCCAGGCCTGGACGGACAGCCCGTTCAGGTCGTCGCCGATCGTCCGGATGGCGGTGGAGACGATCGTCTGGTCGAGCGCGGCGAGGAACATGCCCAGCATGAGCCCGGACAGGATCGTCATGATCTGCTTGTGGCTCAGCTCGCCGGAGGCGGGTGCTTCGGCTCCGCGGGTGGTCGGCGCGCTCATCAGTCGGAACTCCCTGCTCGCGCGGATCGGGTCGCGATCCGCTCGTTGATCCAGCTGCCGTTGGCCGCCTCGTAGGCCTTGGTGAACTGCTGCAGCATGGTGGCGAACTGGCGAAGCTCGGTGTCGCTCCAACCGTCCAAAACCTGCGCAAAGTGCGCAAGCCTTATTCGATCATGCTCGGCAAGGACGGCGTCCGCCTTCGGGGTGAGCACGAGCAGGCTGGCCCGGCCGTCCGCCGGGTCGGACTGCCGTTCGATCAGCCCGTCCTTGACGAGCGTCGCGACCTGCCGGCTGACGGTCGAGGGATCCGAGTGCAGCAGGTCGGCGACCTCGCTTGCGCGCAGCCGACCCTCCTGGCCGATGCACCGCAGCAGCATGTGCGCCGACCACTCGACGTCGTGCGCCGCCGCGGCCAGCATGCGGGCTCGCGCCCGGTTGAAACTGCGCAGGAGCGCGATGACGTTGTCCGCCACCGCGGCGACGTCGCCGGAGGGCGCCGCCGTCCGTGCGCTGGTCTCCGACATGGCCTACTCCGATGCTTGGTGCATGCAACTAGTTGGGCCCTACAACTATCACAGCGACGAAGCCGCGGGCAAA
>JAVHVB010000522.1:0-4008 GCA_032160775.1 Pseudonocardiales bacterium
AGCGTGCTGACGCCCACAATGACAAGCTCCAATCGGTGGAGTCCACGCTGTGCAGCGAGATGACGACCGTGTCCGCTCCGGTGTGGTCCGATCGCTCGGCCGCGAGGATGCGAAACGATTCGCTCCCTGAAACCGCAGCACCGTGAAGGCCGAGCCGCTGTGCGCCTCGACGGCGGCGGCGTCGAGGACGGACACGTCCGGACGAGGATCGCTGGCATCGAGGGAACCGCCGAACTGACGCTGCACAACGCCGCGGGTGTCGAGCTCGGTGAAAGACATACGGCGTGGGCAGTTATCCGGCTGAGCTGGCCTTCAGCGGCGGTCGGTTTCCTTGGGCGGCGCGCGCGTCAGGGCACGGAGCTCGATCGTGAGCTGCTGGTGACCCGCTGTACGAGGTAGCCACGCAACAGCACGGAGGCGGTGATACCGGTCGCCGCCAGCCCGATCGTCGCGACAAGCAGTCGGGTACGAAGGGACAGCCCGCGCCGAGACGGACGGTCGCGGTCTCGTCGCCGCATACGCGCCTCCTGTGTCGACGGCAGGTGATCATTCCGTCGCCGTTGCCCACCCACCGTCCACCATCTCGTCTACCGCGAGCCGACGTCGCGCAGCGGATGAGACGTGATTGGTCGACACAGTCGGCTCAGGGTCACCCGCCCGGCCGCGCGCCGCCGCCGGCTGCGCCGCCGCCGCCGGCCGCCGCGCCACCAGCAGCGCCGCCCCCCGGTCGGCCGGTCGTCGTGGTGGTGCTGCTCGCGCTGCCCGGCAAGGGCTGGGACAGGTCAGCCACGACCACCTTCTGCCCCGTCTGCAACCCGGATTTGATCTGCGTGAGGTTGGCCCCCGCCATACCGATTGTGACTCTGACTGTGCTCTGCTTCGAGCCGTTGGCGACGACCACGGTGTAGGTACCGCCGGCGCCGGTGTGGATCGCGGACGTCGGCACTGCGGTCACGTCTGTCGCCGTTCCAGTCGTGATGGTGACGTCGGCCCCGGACCCGTCGTGGAGCGAGGGGCTGTTGGCGTCCAAGCGGACTGTCACCGGGAAGGTCGTCTTCGACCCCGACGTCGTGCTCAACAGTCCGATGGACTGGACCGTTCCGTGCAGCGACGTCGGCTGGCCGTCCGCGGCCACCGTTACTCGTTGACCGACCTTCACGCTGTCGATCTGGCCCAGTGGCACCGAGGTTTGGACACCCTCGATGCCAGAGCCGACGATCGTGATCGAGGCTCCGCTCGACGAGGCGCCTGGGGTGTACCCGATCGCCGCGACGGTACCCGAGAACGGACTCGTCAACGTGGCCGCGGCGAGATTCTGCTTCGCCGCACTGAGCTGAGCGGTCAGCGAATCGATGGACGCCTGATCGGCTGCCAGCTGGGCGGCACTGGCCGGCTGAGCGCTCGCGCTTGTCCCCCCGGACGCACCGCTGCCCGAGGTAGCCCCGCCCGCGGCTGCGCCGCCGGCGCCGGCACTTGCGCTGCCGGATCCCGTGCCTGAACCGCCGGCCGCAGCGCCCGAGGTCGCGCCGGCGCCACCTGCGCCGCCCGCGCTACCTGAGCCGCCGGTGCTACCTGAGCCGCCCGCGCTACCGGACGCGCCTGTACTACCTGATCCGCCTGTACTACCTGATCCGCCGGTACTACCTGATCCGCCGGTACTACCGGACCCGCCGGTACCACCGGACCCGCCCGATGACGAACCGAGCTGAGTGATCGCTTGGTCCAGCGTCGCGATCGCCGTGTCGAGCGTCCTCAGATAGCCGTCCTGCGCGGCAAGCTTGGTGTCGACGGCGGCGGTATCCGTCGCGAGCGTGTCGGCGAAGGCCGCATAGTCCGCCGACGCCGTGGAGCACTCGGTCGAGGTCGGTCCGGAGGTGGTGCTCGTCGAGCCTGCGCTCGTCCCGCAGGCGGTGACCTGCGCGTCTCTCAGTTTCGTGTTCTCGGTGATACTGGCGTCCACGGTCTTCTGGACCGCGTCGAGTTGGGTCTGGCCGGTGTCGACCTGTTTCTGCGCGGCGATGACCGCAGCCTGGGCTTTGGTCACTGCCGTCGTCGACCCCGTCGTCGACCCCGTCGTCACCGCCGCCGTCACTGCTGTCGTCGTCGCTGTCGTCGCCGCTGTCGTGGCAATGTTCGCCGAGGGAGTCGCGCCGTTATCGACGGGCGTGCTCACCACGACACCGGCCAAGGTTGCGCTCGCGGTCCCCGTAGTCGCGCTTGCGGTCCCCGCAGTCGCGCTCCCTGTTCCCGTGCTTCCGCTCGAAACCTGTCCACTGGCGTCAGCGGAGAGCTTCTGTTGAGCGGCGGCCAACGAAGCTGCTACGGAGTCCACGGTCGTCTGCAGGGCGGTGGTGTTCAAGGTGGCGAGGGCCTGCCCGGCGCTCACCTTGTCGCCCACGGCTACTGCCACCGACTTCACCGTGCCGGAGACGGAGAACTGGGCCGTCTCTTTCGTCGCGGCGCTAACCGTGCCCGACGACTCGACGGTCTGAGTGATGCTGCCGAGTTCCACGGTGGCCAACTGGAGGGATGACCCGGTATCGGCATTCGCGGCGATGGCCGCCGTGCCGCCGCCCACGACCGCTACGCCAGTCGCCACGGCCACGATGCGGCGGCGGCGGGTACGTACGCGCTTGGCCCGACGGAGTTCGGAAGGTGACTTCGCGATCTCAGGCACCGGTTGCTCCTGCCCCGAAGCGGCCGCCGCACTGCCCGTTGACCGGGTCGGTGATCCGAACGGTCGTGGCCGCTACGGTGCCGGTGGAGTCAGCAGTGCCTTGCGCCGTCGCGCACTTGCCAACCTTCACCGCGCTCGAGGTTGCTTTTGCGACCGTCGTGAGCGTCGTGCTGCCACCCACCGTGACGGTACGGCTCGTCGGGCTGGAGCCACCAGCTTGTGAGGCGATCACGATCGTCGATCCAGACACCGACGTCACCGACCCGTTGGCCACCGCCGCCCCGGCGCCACCGCCGGCACCACCGGACGGACGGGCGCCGCCACTCGGGAATCCGGATCGCGGCTGCCCTGAGGCGCCGCCCCCACCGCCGCGGCCGGCCGCACCGCAGGACCCGTTCACGGGTGGGGTCACGCTGAGGGTCGCCGCGGTGAACGTCGTCGCGGACGCGGAGCTACCGCTCGGGCCGGTGGCGAACACGCAGTCACCCGCCTTGATGGCACTTACCGTGGTCGACACCGTGTCGGTGAACGACGTCGTCGAACTCCACGACACCGCGATCTGGCCGCTCTGCTGGCTTTGGACCTGCATGGTCGAAGCGGCGACGTTGGCGATGAGACCGGAGGCCGCAGGCGCATTCGCCCCGCCTCCCGCGGTCCCGCCTCCCGCAGTCCCGCCAGCCGCGGCGCCGCTTGCCGCGGCGGCCGAGCTCGGTGGGGTCGTACTGCTGCTCGACGAGCCGCCCCCGCAGGCGGCGAGCGTTACCACGGCGAGCGCCAGACCGGTCGCCAGCAGCGCGGATCGGGAACGGGTGGTAGTGAATTGGAGCATCAGAGATTGTCCTTCGTGTTGTGATTGAAAATGTGGTTGGTCATTCGCTACGCAGCGCGTCGATCGGTGACAACCGAGCGGCCCGCACGGCCGGGTACACCCCGAAGCCGACGCCGATGACGATCGCCACGGCTATCGAGATCAGCACCCACGGCACCGAGATGGTGATGGGATTGGAAATGAAGTGCGGCAGGATCAGCGCTCCACCGACGCCCCCGGCCACACCGAGCAAGCCGCCGGTGAGCCCTAGCATCGACGCCTCCGACAAGAACTGCCGTCGGATGGTGGTAGGCGTGCCGCCGAGTGCTTTGCGGAGCCCGATCTCGCGGGTGCGTTCCTTGACCGACACCAGCATGATGTTCATGACCCCGATGCCGCCGACGAGCAGAGCCAGCGCGGCCGCTCCCATCAACAGCGTGGTCAGCGTGCTGTCGACCGAGGACGTCGTCGAAAGCACCGACTGTTGCGTGGTGATCGAGAAGTCCGTTGTCGAGGATGAACT
>JAVHVB010000523.1:0-7625 GCA_032160775.1 Pseudonocardiales bacterium
AACGCGCGGATCACCGGCTCGATCCGGTTCCGCGGGCAGGAAATGCTCGGCATGGACGAGAAGGAGTACTCGAAGGTCCGCGGCAACAAGGTCGCGATGATCTTCCAGGACCCGCTCACTTCGCTGAACCCGGTGTACTCGATCGGCTACCAGATCGCCGAGGCAGTGCACGCCCACAACGAGGTCTCGAAGTCTGCCGCGCTGGACCGCGCGATCGAGTTGCTCTCCATCGTCGGCATCCCCTACCCGGAGCAGCGGATCAGGAGCTACCCGCACGAGCTCTCCGGCGGGATGCGGCAGCGCGTGGTGATCGCGATCGCGATGGCCAACAACCCGGACGTGATCATCGCCGACGAGCCCACCACGGCCCTGGACGTGACGGTGCAGGCGCAGGTACTCGAAGCGCTGGAGACAGCACGCGCGGAGACCGGGGCGGCGCTGATCCTGATCACGCACGACCTGGGCGTGATCGCCGGGCACGCCGATCGCATCGCCGTGATGTACGCCGGCAAGCTCGTCGAGACCGGTACGACCGAAGAGGTCTTCTACCGTCCGCGGATGCCGTACACGCTCGGCCTGCTGGGCAGCCTGCCGCGGCTCGACGCGGTGCACGAGCGCCTCACGCCGATCCAGGGGGCGCCGCCGTCGCTGCTCAACCTGCCACCGGGATGCCCGTTCACCCCGCGCTGCCCGATGGCCGAGGACATCTGTGATCAGGAGGAACCGGAGTTGCTGGTGGCCGAAGGCACTTCGCACGCCGCGGCGTGCCACTTCCGCAACCGCCTCTCCGACGTCGAGGCGGCGGATCTCTTCGGCGATGAGGCGCCCGAGGTGGTGACCTCGTGACGACCGTCGACATGGCCAAGCCGGCGCCGGCGCCGGGTACGCCCAACCGGGGCGAGCCGGCCCTGTCCGTCCGGAACCTCGCCAAGCACTTCCCGATCCGGTCGCGCGGCCTGGTTCGCCGCAAGATCGGCGATGTGCACGCGGTGTGCGACGTCAACTTCGACATCTTCGAGAACGAAACGCTGTGCATCGTCGGCGAGTCCGGCTGCGGGAAGACGACCACCGGACGCCTCGTGCTCAACCTGCTGCAGGCGACGACGGGCAGCGTTGTCTGGCAGGGCCGCGATCTGACGACGCTGTCGCCGCGCGAGATGCGCCCGTTGCGGCGCGACATGCAGATCGTGTTCCAGGACCCGTTCGCCTCGCTCGACCCGCGGATGACGGTCAGCGAGCTCGTCGCCGAGCCGCTGCGCATCCACGGGCTGTTCCGCGGCGAGAACCAAGGTCGGCAGAAGGTCCGCGACCTTCTCGCGCAAGTAGGGCTTAACCCGGAGCACGGGGCGCGGTACGCGCACGAGTTCTCCGGCGGCCAGCGGCAACGCATCGGCATCGCCCGGGCGCTCGCGTTGCGGCCGAAGCTGCTCGTGCTGGACGAACCGGTGTCCGCCCTCGACGTGTCGATCCAAGCAGGCGTCATCAACCTGCTCGCGGACCTGCAGCAGGAGTACGGGCTGGCTTACCTGTTCATCTCGCACGATCTGTCCGTCATCCGGCACATCGCCGACCGGGTCGTGGTGATGTACCTCGGCAAGGTGGTCGAGACCGCCGACGCCGAGGAACTGTTCAACCGGCCGGCGCACCCCTACACGCAGGCGCTGATGTCGGCCATCCCGCTGCCGGACCCGGTGAAGGAGCGCGAGCGCAAGCGCATCCTGCTCACCGGGGATGTGCCCAGCCCGGTCAGTCCGCCCAGCGGCTGTCGGTTCCGCACCCGGTGCCCGATGTTCCGCGACGAGCTCACCAACATGCAGCGCGAGTGGTGCGTCAACGTCGAGCCGACCCTCGAGCCCAAGTTCGAGGACCACGAGGCGGCGTGTCACTTCTCCGCGGCGCGCACCGACATCCTGGTCGTCGGCGAGCAGCGCAAGCCGATCCCGGCTGAGCTCGCCCCGTGGCCGTCGGGCCGGCCCACCGATGAGCAGGCGTCGGCGCCGATGGCGTGCGCGCCGGACGAACCGCGCGAGCCGACGCGGATCAGCGACGAGGCAGTCGTCGACGCCGAGGGTGAGATCGTCTTGGACCCGAGCGCCGGGTGACTTCGCGGTTCCGCCGACGCCTGTGAACGATCGCCGCCTGCTCCTGGTGCATGCCCACCCGGACGACGAGTCGATCATGACCGGCGCCATCATGGCGTACTACGCCGCCCAGGACGTCGCCGTCACGCTGATCACCTGCACCCTCGGCGAGGAGGGCGAGGTGCTGACGCCCGAATACGCGCAACTCGCCGCCGACCAGGCCGACCAGCTCGGCGGGCTGCGCATCGGCGAACTCGCCGACGCGCTCGACGCGCTCGGCGTGACCGACCACCGATGGCTCGGCGGCGCCGGCCGGTTCCGTGACAGCGGCATGATCGGGACTCCGCCGAACGACAACCCGCGCGCGTTCTGGCGCGCGGACAAGGACCCCGGCGTCTTCGACGAGGCGGTCGCGGCCGCCGTCGACATCGTCCGCGAGGTGCGGCCGCAGGTCGTGGTGACCTATGACCCCAACGGGGACTACGGGCACCCGGACCACATCATGGCGCACCGGGTCGCCACCGCCGCCGTCGAGCGGGCGGCCGATCCGGGTTACCGGTCGGGCGATCCGTGGCAGGTTGCGAAGCTGTACTGGACCGGTATCCCGAAGTCCGTGCTGCAACGGGGTTTCGACGCGCTCGCCGGTGTCGAGGAGCGGCCCTTCGATGTGGCGAACATCGACGAGCTCTCGTTCGGCGTGCCCGACGAGCAGATCACCAGCGTCGTCGACGCGACCGGCTTCGGCGCGCACAAGATGGCCGCGCTCGCCGCCCATCGAACCCAGATCGCGGTGGACGGGCCGTTCTTCGCGCTGTCGAACATGCTCGGCCGGGAGATCCTCGCGCTCGAGTACTTCCGGCTTGCACTGGGTGAGCTCGGCCCGGATCGCGGGGAGAACGGCTGGGAGACCGACCTCTTCTCCGGGGTGGCGCGGTGACGGCCGCGCCGGAGCGGGCGCAGGTAACCGGTTGGGACTGGTTCGGCGTGGCCCTGCTCACCGCGTCCGGAGTGCTTGCCGGGCTGCTGGAAACGCTGCTCGTCCCGCTCTACGTCGGATCGACGGTCTTTCCGGTCGCGATCGTGATGTCGCTCGTCAGCAACGTGCTGCTGCCCTGGCTGGCGCGGCTGCTCGTGCCGACCACGGTGGGCGTGCTGCTGCCGTTCGGCGGCTGGCTTCTCGCGGTGCTGGTATTCGGCGCCGCGGGCCGGCCGGAGGGCGACGTGATCCTGCCCGGGTCGCCGAACAGCCTGTCCTATGTCACCTACGGGGTGATCATCGGCGGATTCGTCGCAGGAGTGGCGACCGTCATCTGGCTGACCGCGCCGCGACCCGCCTGATCGGGGGTCCGTCCGTCCGGGTCAGCCGGTGAACGGTTCCCGGTTCGCCTCGTTCAACGCCTCCCGCACGGCGTTGACCGCGGCGGGCGGCATATCCGTCTCGACCAGCTCGGCGCGCGGGAAGCGGGCCAGCTCGCGTTGGAGGTCGGCAACCGACACGTGACTGACGAGCAGTGCGACGGCCGTGCGGCCCGGCGGCACGGCGCTGCGCAGTGCCTCGATGGTGGCGTCCTTGACGCCGGTGTCGCGCAGCTTGGCGTAGAGCGCGCCGCCGCCGGCCGTGGCGGCGCCGACTACCAACCCGCCGATCGGGCCGCCGAACAGCGTTCCGAGCAGCAGCCCCCACACGCCGGCACCCACGCCGGCCTGCCCGGGCGTGACGTCGGTCGTCTCGGTGACGCGAGACGTGCCGTCCTCGTCCCGACGGATGATCACCGCGTCGTGCAGCTGCAGGTCCTGATCGCGCTGCAGCCGCGCCGCCGCGAGCAGGAACTCCTGGGCGCGCAGCGGGTCGTCGAAGGAGATGACGAGCAGCTTGCTGTTCTCCGGCGGCTGCGACATGCCTCGAAGTCTAGGAGGTGCAGCCGTCCGGCCCGTCCGAGGTGCTACGTGCTCGCCGGCGCGGTGCGGTAGTGATAGTCGTGATGCCCCCAGAAACCCAGCTTCTCGTACAGCGCCACCGCCGGCGCGTTGTCGACGGCGACCTGGAGGTAACTGCGCACGGCCCCGACGGTGCTGCCCCACGCGCACAGCGCGGCCATCACCGCCGCGGCAAGGCCCTGCCGCCGGTAGGCCGGGTCGACCTCGACGGCCATCACCCCCAGCCAGCCGTTGTCGACCGCGCCTCGGCCCACCGCGACCGTCCGGCCGGCCAGCCGGAGGCTGGCGAACGCGACGGTGTCGTGCCGGGTGAGCAGGTCGCGCGCCGCCTCGTCCGCCCCGCTGCCCCCGCGATAGAGGCCGAGCCACGCGTCGTCCGGTGCGGTTTCGACCGCTACCGACGGGCCGCTGCCGGGTGCGGGTCGCAGCGCGTCGAGGCGCGCGACGTATACCCGGGTGGGCAGTTCGGCGGGCCAGCCACGCTCGCCGAGCTCGGCATCCAACAGCCGACGCGCCTCGACCGGAACCTGTAGTTGCACTGGCAGGCCCCGCGCGGCGTACCAGACGGCTGCCTGCTCGAGTGCCGCGTCCAGCGGCAGGCCCGGCGAACGGAGCGGGAGTACCGAATTTGCCCGGTGGGTGAAGCCCGAGTTCGCGCGCAGCACCCAGCCGCCCAGCTGGTGGTGCTCGGCCGCGCGCAGGCCGCGCGCGGCGACGGCGTCGAGAGCCAGCTCGTCGGCGGTCGACGCCGGCACCAGGCGGGCGAACGCGATCCGGTCGAGGTCGATCTCGACCGGCCCGCGGCGCGTGTCGACGACGGCGGTCCGCGAGTCCAGCCCGACCAGGTCGCCGACGACGTCGCCGAACCGGGCGCCGCCGGCCGAAAGCGGGTCGCCGGACGCGGCATCCAGGGCACGGCGGATGCTGACCCGGCGTCCCAGCCAACTAGGCTCAAGCACGAGCGGCATACTAGGTCCCTGAGTTCGAGAGTGGCCGCCACTGTTACCGGAGGAAGCAGCAGTGACTTACGTGATCGCCGAGCCGTGCATCGACCTGCTCGACAAGGCTTGCATCGAGGAATGCCCGGTCGACTGCATCTACGAGGGTGACCGGATGCTCTACATCCACCCCGACGAGTGCGTCGACTGCGGCGCTTGCGAGCCGGTGTGCCCCGTCGAGGCGATCTTCTACGAGGACGACGTCCCCGAGCAGTGGACCGAGTACACGAAGGCGAACGTCGACTTCTTCAACAACATCGGATCGCCGGGCGGCGCGTCCAAGGCCGGCAAGTCCTCTGAAGACCCCACGTGGATCAAGGCCCTGCCGCCGGTCCAGCACGACCACTGAGAGTCACTTTCCCAAGTCGTACATCGTCGCCACGACGGCCTGTCTCGACGCCGTCCCCGACTGCCAGCCGTCGGTGCGCGACCACTCCCGCTCGGCGTACGCGACCCGCTCGATGCCGAGCCGGTTGGCGTTCGCGACGAACCACGCCACCGTCTGCCAACGCGCGCCGGGCACCCGCACGGTGAGCTGGTCGACGACCTGCGGCGTGTCGATCCCCAGCTCCGAGCTGGCCTGATCGGCTACCTTCGCCGCCGTCGCGACGACGGTCGGCTTCTCGAAGTCGCAGGTGATGCCCTCGCGCTTCTTGCCCTGCAGCGCGTCGGCGAGCGCCTTGGCCTCCGGCTCGTGCTGGGCGTAGGCGCTGCCGTCCGCGGAGATCTGCACCGCTTGGACGGCGGCGGCGAGCGGCCGGGTCCGCCAGTGCGGGACGTCGACCAGCGCGTCCAGGAACTCCGTGGTCGCCTCGCCGACGTCGGTGAGCGCCGCTGCGTTGCCGTTCCCCCACCCCTGCGACGGGCGCTGCTGCAGCACGCCGACCGAATCGCGGTCGCCCTCGCCCGGAGCGAGGTTGGTCAGCTTGCTCTCCTGCAGCGCAGCGGCCAGCACGAGCACGGTCGCGCGCTCGGGCAACGCGACCCGGTAACGGGTGACCGCGCCGACCATGGCCGCGGCCACCGACGCCTGATCGGTGTCGATGACGTAGTCACCGCCGCCCACGGTGCAGGTGTCCGATGCGAGGTGTGACTTCGCGGTGTTCCACAGCGCCTTCAGCGCCAACCCGCCGCCCACGGCGACAATGGCGATGGTGAGGACGACGACGAGCGCCCGGTTGGACCGCTGTGCCATCAGGCGTTGGCGTGCAGTTCGTCGTTGAGGGCGACGCCCGCACCGGTCCGGGGCCGCGCCTCGAGCGCGCCGGTCACGCTGTTGCGCCAGAACTGCCAGCCCGGCTCGCCGGACAGCGTGGCCGCCTTGACGACCAGGCCGTCCGGCAACGTCAGCTTCGAGCCGGCAGTGATGTAGGTGCCCGCCTCGACTACGCAGTCGTCGCCGAGCGAGATCCCGATGCCGGCGTTCGCGCCGATCAGGCAGCGGCGGCCGACCCGGATGCGTTCCTTGCCGCCGCCGGAGAGGGTGCCCATGATCGAGGCGCCGCCGCCGACGTCCGAACCGTCGTCGACGACGACGCCGGCCGAGATGCGGCCCTCCACCATGGACGAACCGAGCGTCCCGGCGTTGTAGTTCACGAAACCCTCGTGCATGACGGTGGTGCCCGGGGCGAGATGCGCGCCGAGCCGGACCCGGGACGCGTCGGCGATGCGTACGCCGGGGGGCACGACGTAGTCGGTCATCCGGGGGAACTTGTCCACGCCGACGACCTGAACCGGACCCTTGCGGCGCAGGGCGATCCGGGTGCGTTCGAAGTCCTCGACGGGACACGGCCCGACGTTCGTCCAGACGACGTTCGGCAGCACCCCGAAGATGCCGTCCAGGTTGAGCTCGTTGGGCCGGACGAGTCGGTGCGAGAGCAGGTGCAGCCGCAGGTACGCGTCCTCGGTGCCTGCCGGGGGTTCGTCGAGGTCGATCTCGCACAGGGCCACGTCGAGCCGCACGCCGCGATCGGCCGCGTGTTCCTGGCTGCCGGTGAGCGAGGCCAGCTCATGCGGCGCGGTCGCTGCACTCGGCAGCGGGCCGAGGGTGGGCTCCGGGTACCACGCGTCGAGCACCCGCCCGGTCGCCTCGCCGGAGGCCACCCAGGTCGTCAGGCCGTAGCCCCATGCGCGTCGTTCACTCACCCAGCCAGCGTAGACAGCGACTTATAAGGAGGTTGTCGGGAGCAAGCGGCGCGGCGCGTAGCGTGCTGGAAGTGAGCGACGCCTGCGGAGCGAACCATGGGTATCGCCTGCTTCGCCGGTCAACCGAGCGAAGCGAGGCGTGATCGTGCTGGATCTCACGACCGACGCGGCGACGCTGACGGCCGCTCTGGTCGACGTGCCGTCGGTTTCCGGCGACGAGGCGCAGCTCGCCGGCCTCGTCGAGAGCGCGGTGCTCGGCAGTGGCGCGCTCGACGTGCAGCGCGAGGGCAACGTCGTGACCGCGCGCACCGACCGGGGTTTGGACCGGCGCGTCGTGCTCGCCGGCCACCTCGACACGGTGCCGATCGCCGGCAACGTCCCGTCCCGGCGCGCGGACGGCGTGATCCACGGGTGCGGTACGACGGACATGAAGTCCGGCGTCGCGGTCATGCTCCGGCTGGCG
>JAVHVB010000524.1:0-26606 GCA_032160775.1 Pseudonocardiales bacterium
GTTCTCCGTGCCGAGCAAGGTGCTCAGTTACCTCTCCGCCGGCCGGCCGACCATCGCGCTGCTCCCCGACGGCAACCCGGCAGCGATCGACGTGCTTGCCGCCGGCGGCTTCGTCGCCGCCCCGAGCCCGGCCGGCGCATCCGCCGCAGCCGACTGGCTGGCCGACGCCGTCGCGGACGGCACGGACGCGCTTGCCGCGCTTGGCGCCCGCGCGCGCCAGCTGGCCGAGCGCAAGTTCGACATCGAGGCGATCACCGACAGGTTCGAGCAGATCCTGTCCGCGGCTGCCGGCCGCGGCGTCGAGCAGAACGCGCGGCCGAACGCGGCGGAGGTCGCGGCGTGACCCAACTCGCCCACCGCGTCGACGAGGACACCCGGCCCACGACGCTGCCGCTCGAGCTGCCGGCGCAACTTCTCGCCGACGGCCCGATCGCGAGCGCGGCCACCACCAACACCCACGTCACCGCCGACTGGTCGCGCGTGCTGGTCCGCCGGCTCGTCGTTGCCGACCTGGTGTGCGCACTGCTCGCCGCCGGGGTCGGTCTGGTCGCCCGGGTGGGCCTGGCCGACGTGAAGCTGTACATCGCCAACAGCGCGGTCGTCGCGCTGGCGTGGCTCGTCAGCCTGGCGACCAACGGCAGCTACGAGGTCCGACGGATCGCCACCGGCACCCGTGAGTACCAGGGCGTCGTGCGGGCGGGCGCCGTGCTGGCCGGCAGCGTCGCGATCATCTGCTACCTCGTCAACTCGCTGGTCGGCCGCACCTTCGTCGCCATCGTCATCCCGACCGGCATCGTGCTCATGGTCGGGTCCCGGTTCGTGGTGCGCAAGGCCGTCTACCGGCACCGGCGCCGCGGCCTGTGGTCGAGTGCGATCCTCGCGGTCGGCACGTCCGAATCGGTGCAGCACCTGGCCGACATCGCCCGCCGCGCCCCCGAGGCCGGGCTGCTCGTCGTCGGCGCCTGCGTCGAGGACGCCGAGATCGGTGCCGAGATCGCCCCGGGCGTCCCGGTCGTCGGTGGCGTGTCGACCGCCGCCGCGATGGCCGAGGCGCTGGACGTGGACGTGGTGGCGGTCGCCGGCAGCGGGCTCGGCCCGCGCGGCATCCGCGAGCTCGGCTGGGCGCTCGAGGGCACCCGCCGGCGGATGGTCATGGCGCCCGGGCTGACCGAGGTCGCCGGCCCGCGGGTGCACGTGAGCCCGGTGGACGGGCTGCCGCTGATGTGGGTCGACCAGCCGGAGTTCACCGGTACCCGGCGGGTCGTCAAGCGCGTCGTGGACGTGCTCGTGGCCGGCGCCGCGCTGATCGTGGCGTCCCCGCTGCTGCTCGTCATCGCCCTCGCCGTGCGGCTGACCAGCCGCGGCCCGGTCATCTACCGCAGCAGCCGGCTCGGCAAGGGCAGCCGGGAGATCACCGTCCTGAAGTTCCGGACGATGGTGCGTGACGCCGACCGGATCCGCGGCCAGCTGCTCGAGTTCAACGAGCACGGCGACGGCGTCCTGTTCAAGATGCGCCGCGACCCCAGGGTGACCCGCGTGGGGCGCGTGCTCCGCCAGTTCTCGCTGGACGAGCTGCCTCAGCTGGTCAACGTCTTCCGCGGCTCGATGTCGCTGGTCGGCCCGCGGCCGCCCCTGCCGGAAGAGGTCGAGCGCTACCACGGCGACGTCCGGCGCCGGTTGCTGGTGAAGCCGGGCCTGACCGGCCTCTGGCAGGTCAGCGGCCGATCCGATCTGTCCTGGGACGAGTCGGTACGCCTCGATCTCTACTATGTCGAGAACTGGTCACTCGGCTTCGACTTCGCCATCATCGCCCGCACCGTGTCGGCCGTGCTGCGCCGTCGCGGGGCCTACTGAGGCAAGGATTGTCCGTTCGTGGGTGAGCATCGCGTCGACCAGGTGGCTGCGCGCAAGCAGCCGGTGCCGCGGCCGCTGGACGGCCCGGTGGAGGTCCTGAGACCGCGCCCGTCGCCCGGTGCCTCGGTGCATCGCAAGGGGCTGCGCAGCGCGTCGTACCGGTGGCGACAGCGGTTCGCGCGCTTCCTCCGGTCGAGCAAGGGCCGCTGGACGCTGGTCGCGCTCGCCTGCCTCGCCGTGCTGCTCGTGGGCCTGCTCGCGCAGGGGTTCTTCAGCTCGCCTGCGCCGTCCGTGGCGCTGCCGCAGGCCAACGGCGACAGCAGTGGTGCCGGGATCCCGGCGCTGACGCCGTCCCCGTCGCCGTCAAAGGGGAAGCCGGGCAAGAACGGCGGCGGACCGCTCGTCAGCGATCCGGTCGGCCAGCTGCGCAACGTGCTGCCGGACAACCCGTTGAACCACCTCGTGACCGGCCAACTGCACGACGTGACTGTCGCGGCGACCTCGTCCGACCCGACCATTCCGGTGCTCGGCTACTTGGTGCCGACCGGGCTCGGCGCCGCATACGGCTCGCTGAACGGACACCGGTCGGGATGGTCGCTGCACCAGCAGGCGCTCGGCAAGGGGTACCTCGCGGCGATCTTCATCCAGGCCGGCAAGACCGGTGCGCCTGTCACCTGCACCGTCACCGTCGACGGCAGGGTGACCAGCAGCCAGACGACGTCCGGCCCGTACGGCCGGGCGGTGTGCCTCGGCTGACCCGCGCACCCCGCTAGGCTCGCCGCGATGGAAAATCGTCAGCCGCTGATCACGCGTGCCGCCCACGGGGCGAAGATGCTGGTGCACCGCGCCGGCTTCGACGTCAGCCGGGACACGTTCAAGCACCGGTTCATGTACCAGGTCGCGCAGCACGGCATCGACACGGTGCTCGACATCGGTGCGAACGCCGGCCAGTTCGGCACCCTGCTCCGGCAGTCCAGGTTCGCCGGGCTGATCCACTCCGTCGAGCCGCTGCGCAGCGCGTACGACCAGCTCGCCGCCGTGGCCGCGGCCGACCCGCACTGGAACGTCCAGCGCGCCGCGGTGTCCGCCGAACCGGGCACGCTCACGATGAACGTGTCGAGCAACTCGGTGTCCTCGTCGGTGCTGCCGATGCTCGAGCGGCACGCGAGTGCGGCGCCGAGCGCGCAGTACGTCACCCAGGAGGAGGTGCCGGCCACGACGGTGGACGAGATCGTCGCCGCGACCGGACTGGAGCCTGAGCGGACGCTGCTGAAGGTCGACGTCCAGGGCTACGAGCGCGAGGTCCTCGACGGCGCGAGCAAGACGCTGCCCACCTTCCGCGCGGTGCGCACCGAGATGTCGCTCGTCCCGCTGTACGACGGTCAGGCGCTGATGCCGGAGATCGTCGACCTGCTCGGCCGGCACGGCTTCGAACTGTGGTTCATCGAGCCCGGCTTCACCGAGCCCGGCACCCGCCGCCTGCTTCAGCTCGACGGCATCTTCTTCCGCTAGCCGGTCAGTTTGCACCCGAATTGGTCGCTAAAGCCCCTTCGCGCACCCGAGTTAGCGGCCAATTCGGGTGCAAACCGGCTGGTGGGTCAGCGGCCGCCGCGGCGGAGTTTGATGGCGACCTCGTAGGCGCGGCCGACCGCGGTGCGCAGCGTCAGCGGTTCAGCGGGCTGGGCGAGCATGTCCTGGTAGCGCGCGATCGTCTTCTGCAGCGCACCGGCCAGCACGTCGTCGGGATCGGCGCCGGGCAGCACCCGCGCGGCGACCGCCTTCCACACCCGGGTGTCGATCCGGGTGCGGTGGGCGAGCAGCTCGCGGGTGGCGGCGTCCAGCTCGACAGCCATGTCCGGACGGCGGCGCTTCGGCACCGCGGTTCGCTCGTTCGCCCGCGTCGGCGGCAGCTCGCGGCCCAGCCAGGAACCCAGCTCCTCCTGGAATGCGGGGTTCTCGACCACGTTGACGTACCCGAAGGTATCGAGGCGCTCCAGCGCGGCCGCGAAGACGTCGTCGTCGTCGCTCTCGTCGATGAATTCGGTGCGCGACAGCGCCGCGTGCGGCCACGCCAGGAACCGGGCGATCGTGTTGTCGACGTTCGGCGCGAGCATCGCGTGGTCGAGGAACTCGCGCAGCGGCCGCCAAGCGATGCGGAACGCCTCGGCGTTGGGTCCCCAGTGGCGCAGGTTGAACTCGGTCAACGCCCGGCCGTGCAGCCACTGCGACAGGATGCGCAGCTCCGGGGCGCGCAGCACGGTGATGTGGTCGGCCCCCGGGTAGCGGGCCATCGTGGTGGCCGGCCCGATGTGCCCCGCGACCAGCGTTGCGTCGGCGGGCAGTTCGTCCGGGCTGAGGTACAGGACAGCCCGCTCCGCGGGGCTGATCGCGTCCAGGTCGTCATAACCGGCCAGAAGGGAGGTGTCCACGCCCTGGACGAACACCGCGGGCTTCAGCGCCTCTTCCAGGGCCACGCGCAGGGACGTGCCGGCGGTCTTGGGGATGTGGCTGAACACAAGTGGGTTGCCGGGGCCGTACTGGCGCATCTGCACCGAATCCTTCGTCGTCATGTGCGGCGGGCCCGGGCTGCCCCCGAATGCGCACCCACGTAGCGGATCCGGCTGCCCGGCGCGGACCGGGCGACAGCGAGGCCGAGCAGCAGGCAACCGACGATGCCGACCGCCATCATCGCAAAGCTCACCCCGACCAGGCTGTCCCGCATCGAGGCGATGACGATGCCGAGGATCACCACCGGGGTCAGCGCCAGCTCGATCACCGACGCCTGGCCGCCGAGGTTGCGGCCCTGCAGCACGGCGATGAGCACCCGCCGGAAGTCCAGGAACCCGGCCGCCGCGAGCAGCCAGTGGGTGCAGGCGGTCGCCGCGACGAACTGCTCGCCGAACGCCACCCGGATGGCCCAGCCGGCGATGAGTTCGAGGACGAGCACGACCGAACCGATCAGGATCGCGGACAGCAGCAGCCATCGCCGGACCAGATGCCGCTCGATCTCCGGGTCCTTCTGCGCCACGGTGACCCGCGGCAGGATGACCATCGCGAGGCAGCCGCCCAGGATCGTCGTCACCGCCGCGAGCGCGAATGCGACCGAGTACAGACCGAGCGCCACGCTGCCGAGCAGCGACCCGACCAGCGTGCGGTCGAGCGACAGCCCGTCGATCGGGCCCACGCTGCCGATGTGGGTGCGCCGCGCCAGGCCGTACAGCTGCCGGCCGTCCAGCGCGTCCGCCGCCCGCTGGCTCGGCTTCTTCAGCAACCGCAGCCGGCCGATGAGCACGATGAAGATGCAGGTCATGGTGACCAGCGAGAGCTCGACCGCGTTCCAGTGAACGCCGAGCGCGAACGCGGTGCCGAGGACTGTCGTCACGAACGCCTGCGGCAGCACCGACGTCATCGCGATGTGGATCAGGTCGGCGCCTTCACCGAGCATCGCGCCGACGAGGATGCGCGACATCATCGTCTGGATCGCCATGATCAGCACGATCACCGCGAGGGCGTACTTCGCGTTGCCCGAGCTGTCCCGCTCGACGACCAGGAAGTAGCCGCCGGCGAGCGCGGCCGGCAGCAGCGACCACCGCGCCCACTTCGGCACGAGATGGCGCAGCCCGTCCCGCGCCGTCACGCCCCGGTCGGCGAGCTGGTGGGTGATGGCGTTCGGCAGGCTGCCGCCGAGGGTGAGCTGCGAGGTCATCATCGCCAGAGATGCGACAAGCACGATCTGGCCGCGTCCCTCGACGCCGAGCATCCGCGCACTCAGTATGCCGGTGACGGTCGTGAGCAGCTGGGTCAGCAGCCCGCCGCCGACGATCATCAGCATCGCCATGCCGGCGCTCGGGTGCGTGCGGCGAGACGGTGCTGGAGCGGCGGGTGCCGGACTCGACACCGGAGCAGCATACGGAGCGTCCGGCGCCTCGGCAGGCGTCTCGACGGACCGCATCGCGCTCCCAGGGGTTCGGCTCAGCCGCGGCTGCGTGTCGGCCCGGCCGGAGCGCACGCCATCGCGGGGCTCAGCAGGTGAGTCCACCGTCTACAACGAGAATCTGGCCGGTCAGGTACGTGTTGGCCGGGTCGGTGAGGAACTGGACGACGCGGGCGATGTCGGCCGGATCGCCCAGCCGGCCGGCCGGCGTGCGCCGCACGATCTGCCCCAATTGCGCCTCGTCCAGGCCGTGGCTCATCTCGGTGCGCAGGTACCCGGGGGCGATGCCGTTGACGACGATCCCGCGGGAACCCAGTTCGCGCGCCATCGCGCGCGTGAACCCGTCCAGCGCGGCCTTGGTGGCGCTGTACACGGCGAGCCCGCGATACCCCGACAGGCCGACGATCGAGGAGATGTTCACGATGTAGCCGCCACCGCGCGCAAGCATCCGCCGGCTGACCAGCCGGGTCATGTAGATGGTGCCCTTGAGGTTCAGGTCGACGACGGTGTCGATGTCCTCGTCCGGCACCATCGCCAGGATGCCGTCGCGCGCGACACCAGCGTTGTTCACCAGCACGTCGACGCGCCCCCACCGCTCGATGACCGCGTCGACGAAGGTCTTCGCGTCGGCGGACGAGGAGAGGTCGGCCGGCGTGAACAGGAACCGCGGCCCGATGTCCGGGTCCGCCGCCCACTTCTCGGTCTGTTCGGTCGCCGAGCGGGCGCAGGTCGCGACCAGGTCGCCGGAGTCGAGGAACGACTCGACGATGCCCGCGCCCAGGCCCTTGCTGCCGCCGGTGACGACGACCACCCGCTGAGTCACGGGGCCACCCTCGGCCGACCATGCTGGTCCGCGATGCGGGGGTGAGCGTTTACTCGGCTTGTCACGTGTGTCTCCTGACGATCTTGTCGCCGGCGGTGCTGACCGTGTCGACGAACTTGATGCTGCGCGGCCGGGATGCGGGCGGCAGGTCGGCACAGGCGGCCCGTACGCCGGCGGCGACCGAGTCCCGGTCCGCTTCCGGCGCGGCCACGATCTCGACCGCGACGATAGCCCCGGTCATCGGGTTGGGCCGACCGAACACCCGCGCGACGTCGACGCCAGGTACCGCGCCGATGCGCTCCTCGATGGGCAGCGGGTGCACCTTCACGCCGCCCACGTTGATCACCTCGGAGGTGCGGCCGCGGAACACGATCCGGTCGTCGACGATGTCCACGAGGTCACCGGTCGCCCGCCAGGCGTCCGGCTCGACGGGCGGTTCGCCGTAGTAACCGAGCATGCCGATCCGCGAACGCACCCACAGCTCGCCGTCGACGATCTTCATCGCGACGTCGGCGTCGTCGCCGCGCGACAGCACGTCCAGGGACAGCCCGCTGCGCCCGTCGCGGACCGAACCGCTCGAGCCGAACTCGCTCGCCGCGTACACCTGGGAGATCTTGGCCGCCGGGAACGTGCGGGAGAGTTCGGCAAGCACGGGAGCGGGAATCGCCTCGCCGCCGAGGGTGATCTGCTTGAGCGGCGGCACCGGCCCGCCGTCTGCGCGCAGCTCGGCGAGCAGGAAGCGCCTGTAGGTCGGTGTCGCGCTCGCGTACTCGACCGCGTGCACGCGCATCGCGGCGAGTCCTTCGCGCGGGCGGCGCGGCGCCGGCGCGACCAGCGTGGCGCCGGCACCGAAGACGTGCAGCAGGATCTGCAGGCCGGCGAACTGGTGCAGGCCGTAGGCCAGCAGCCATCGCTGCCCGGGCGCCGGCGCGATGCGCCCGGTGGAACGCAGCAGCCGGTTCCAGTCGTGCCGCACCCCGCGCGGTGCGCCGGTCGTGCCGGTGGTGAGGACGAGGTGCGGCCGGGTTGCAGGCGGCTCGGCCGGCGCAGGTTCGGCACGGCCGAGCCCGTCCGGGTCGATCCGGCGCAACGGCGCGGGGACATCGGCGCGCCGGGTGAGCGCGAGCTCGTGATCGAACCGGCCGGCGAGCGCGGCCAGTTCGGCCGGATCGTCGGTCGGCGGGTACATGCACGCCTCGACGCCGGCGAGCGACGCCGCGGCCAGCGCCGCGGCTGCTGTCTCGGCGTCGTTCTCGAGCACGACTACGCTCCGGATGCCTTGCTCGATGAACCGTGCGGCCAGCCCCTCGGCCCGCGCGGCGAGTTCGGCGTAGGTGGTGGTTCCGTCATCGGTGACGATGGCGGGTCGCGCGGGATCCGCGCGACGGAGCAGCTCGATCAAGCCTCGACGACGACGGCTGTGTCGAAGAAGTCGAGGATGTCGCCGACGGTCTGCGGCATGGTCTCCGCGCTGAACGGGTCGCGGCCGAACTCATCCTCCAGCACGGCCGACAGCTCGGCGGTCTCGAGCGAGTCCAGGCCGATGCCGTCGGCGTACAGCGGCGTGCCGCGGTCGAACTCGACGTCCTTCTCGACGCGCTGCAGGAACGACCGCACGGTGCTCTCGACGGTTCGTGATTCGCCCATGGGCTGCTGATCTCCTAGCTGTTCAGTGGCGCTCAGATTATCTCAACGCGGCGGACAGCCGGCGGTTGCGCGAGAGCCGTCCCTCGCTCGCGCGGCCCGCGCAGCGCCTCGTAACCTACGGTGCGTGGCCAGCAAGCGATTCGCAGACAGAGTCATCGAGAAACGGGCGCAACTGAAGGAGGTTGCGGCGGCGCGAGTTCGGCGGTGGGTGTTCGGCACCGAGGTCAACTTCCCCGGTGATCCGCGACGCCGGATCGAGATACACCCGACGTCGACAGCGCCGGTGCGGCTCGTCCAGTTCAGCTCCGGTGACGGCTTTCCGGTCACCGTCGGCCCCTACTCCGGGATCCACGCGACGGTCACCATCATTCACGGAGGTATGCACCGGACGGACTGGGTCGGGGTGGTGCACACCCGGCATCTGGGCGACGGACGGTGGACATCCATTGATCACATCGTCGAGTCGAAGGGGCCGGTCGTCATCGGTGGCGACGTGTGGGTGGGTTACGAGGCGCTGATCATGTCGGGTGTGACCATCGGCCACGGCGCCGTCGTCGCGGCGCGCGCGGTGGTGACGAAAGACGTCGAGCCGTACTCGATCGTCGGCGGAAACCCGGCCAAGCACCTCAAGTTCCGCTTCGACGAGGAGACTCGGGCGGCGCTGCTGCGGATCCGCTGGTGGGACTGGCCGGCGGAGAAGGTCGACCGGCTACGCGCCGAGATCGACTCGCCGGACGTCGCGGGATTTATCAAGCGGCACGACCCCGCTCTGAACGGCCCCGCCCTCAACGACGAAGGCTGACCTCAGCCGGTCGCGGCTGCGGCGCCGTCGTCCCGGGTGCCCACCCGCCTGGCCGGGGAGCCGAACACGACCGCGTTGTCGGGAACGTCGGACAGCACGACGGCGTTGGCGCCGACCACGGCGTTGACCCCGACGCGGACCCCGCCGACGAGGACCGCGTGCGCACCGAGGGTGGCGCCGTCGCAGATCGTCGCGAATTCCTGCTCGCCGCGGTCGTCGTAGTAGCGCGCCGCGGCCGTGACGCCGGCCGCGAGGCTCACGCCGTCACCGATGGTGAGCCCGTAGCCGATGTTGACGCCGACCGGGTGCGGCATCAACAGCCCCGTCCCGACCTGCATGCCCGGGCCGAAGTCGGCGCCGACGAGCACCGTGCCGACGGTGCGCAGCACCATGGCCGGGCGCGCCTTGCCGGCCCGATAGAGGCACTGTTGCGCGCGGAGGATCAGCGACGCCAGCATGCCGGGGTTGGTGAGGCACAGCGCGACGACCTTGAGCCAGCTCGCGTTCGCCGCGTCGCGGTAGCGCCCGTAGTCGGAGAAGACGAGCTCGCGAAAGCCGTGCTCGGCGGGGGTCGACACGGGACGAACCCTATTACAGCGACCGTTGGGCAGGTCCGTCGTTGATACGTTGGGGACCGCCGGTGTCCCCGAGCAGGAGACTGAGACCTAATGCCCGACCCGCTGCCGCTTCCGGTGCGTGTGCTGTTCAAGGGGCCGTCCAACATCACGTACCTGACGCCGATGTCCGGGCCCCGGACCGACTTCAACTTCGCCCGGGTTCTCGAGGCCGAACTGCTCGAGGGCGGCCGGCCCTCGACGATCCGCACGTTCTCGGTGCCGTCCGAGCTGGCCAAGGGGGCGCTGAAGAAGTGGGAGGCCGAGGTCCTGGGCTTCTCGCCCGACGTCATCGCGCTGACCTACGGCCAGTACGAGTCCGTGCACCTGTTCCTGCCGCGGTGGCTGGAGCGGCACGCCAACACTCAGAAGAACCGGCCAGGACGGATCCGCGACTTCTACCGGAAGCGCGTCGTGCGGCGGTGGTGGATGCCGCTGGCCAAATTGCAGGCCCGCGTCGACCGCTCGCCGATCGCGACGCTCACCAAGAGCTGGCGGGCACAGCGCACGGTCGACGACCTGGAGCAGTTCGTCCGCAACGTCCGCGGTGTCGGCAGCCCGCTGGTGCTCATCTTCGAGGTGCTGCCGCCGGCCAAGCGCTACCAGAGCTGGTTCCCGGGCATGACGGCACGGATCGCGGAATTCAACGAACGGGCCGCGGCGATGGTCGAGCGTCTTGACGAAGCGGACGTCCGCATCGTCCGCGTGTACCCCCTGGTCGAGGAGCACGCCGAGGGGGACCTGGAGGTCGCCATCCCGGACGGCTTCCACTGGACGCCGCACATGCACCGGGTGATCGGCACCGAGCTGGCGCGCATCGTCGCCGAGTGGGCCGACACCCAGCAGCACCTGAAGAGCCCGTCGCGTGCGGTGGCGCGGCCGCGGCGGATCAACCGATCGGAACAGGCCGGCTAGCGTGCCGGCCCCGGTCCCTCTCCGCGTCGTCGTCAAGGGCGCCTCGACTGCGGTCTTCCTCGCCGAGACGGGCGGGCCGCGTAGCGACTTCAACTTCGGCCGGGTCATCGAGTCCGAGATCCTCACGGCCGGCCGGCCGGCCGAGGTGCAGGTCATCGCGGTGCCGTCCTACCGCGCGCACTTCAGCCTGCGGAACTGGGAGGCCGAGTTCCTCGGCTACTCACCGGACGTGATCGTGCTGCACCACGGTCACTACGAGAGCATCCACTTCTTGCTCCCGCGCTGGCTCGAGCGGCACGCGAACAGCACGCGGTACCGGACCAGCCGGCGGCAGGCGTTCTACCGGCGGATGATCCTGCGCAAGGTGTGGGTGACGCTGGCGAAGATCCAGTCACGTGTCGACGGGCGGATCAGCCCGCTGCTGTTCGCCGGCCGGCTGCGCCGGGTCGCCGCCGACGTCGAGGCGCTGGTCAACCATCTGCAGACCGTCGGCAGCCCGCTCATCCTGGTGATGGAGGTCGTCCCGCCGGGTCGACGCTGGCAGTCGTGGTTCCCCGGGCTCGTCGAGCGCACCGCGTTCGTCAACGCCGAGCTCGAGGCGGCGGTGCGCCGCATCGACCGGCCGAACGTGCGGTACGTGCGCACCGTCCCGACCCTCACCGCGCAGCTCGAGCCGGACGAGGAGCCGACCCCGGACGGCGGCCACTACTCGGCGCGCGCGCACCGGGTGCTGGGCGAACTGCTCAGCCGGGAGATCCTCGACTGGGCCGACACCCAACCGCACCTGCAGGTCACTGCGCCGCCCCGGACTCGCCGCAACCGCGCAGGCTAGCCCGGCCGGCTACTTGCGGATTGCGAGGTTGTACGTCCGCGGGTTGTCGCCGCACGACTTGCTCTGGCAGCGGCTCGAGTCGCCCACCGCCCAGAGGTTCGCCGAGGAGGTCGCGTCGACGCCGAGAAGTTCGCTGGCAGTACCGCGGTTCGTGCTGGCCACCCGGTGCCAGGCAATGCCGTTCCAGTGGGCCACCAACGTCTTCGGCGACGGCTGCTCGGTGGTGCCGACGGCCCACGCATCCGTCGGCGACAGCACTACGACGGAGTGCAGCACGTCCGGGCCGATCGAGCTCGGGTGCGGGCTGGGCAAGATCGACCAGCCGCTGCCGGTCCAGTGCACGGCAAGCGTGCCGCCTGCGCCGTTCGTCGTCTGGCCCCACTCACCGACCGCCCACACGTCGTGCGGGCCGGAGGCCGACACCCCGTAGAGCCGGCCCAGGTTGCCCCGCTCCGGGACGTGCACGCGGTGCCACGCCTGGCCGTTCCAGTGCAGGACCAGGCTGTGCAGGGTGCCGCCGAACACCGAGCTGTCCGCAACCTCGCCTACGGCCCACACGTTGTGCGCGGACAGCGCCACGACCGAGGACAGCGTGTTGTCCTCGCCCGGCGCGCCGAAGTGCGGGACGACCACCGTGTGCCACGCCGCGCCCGTCCAGCGCAGGGCGTAGGAGCGCTCGACGCCGCCGCCGAGCGGGCCGGTGGACGAACCGACTGCCCACGCGTTCGCGGCGCTGCTCGCCGAGACCGAAACCAGGCCGAAGGAACGGGTGGAGGAGGCGCCCGGTGCGGCGAACCGGTGCCAGGCGGTGCCCCTCCACCGTTCGATCAGCGTGGCGCTGTTGTTGGCGCCGAACGGACGGACGCCGACGGCCCAGACATCGGTTGCCGACACTGCGTCGGCTCCGCGTAGCCAGCCATCCGCCGGACTGGCCACGATGTGCCAGGCCGTTCCGTTCCACCGCTCGATCAACGTATGGGGTCCGGCCGCGCCTACCGCCCACGCCGAGCAGTCGCCGAGAACCGTCACCGCGTCCAGCCTGTTGTCTCGGTTCGGCAGGTTTGGTGGTTGCCCGGCGCCGAGGCAGCCGCCGGCGGATGCCGGTCCGGGCGCGGTGAGCGCGGCGGCGATCAGCGTGGCCAGGCCCAGCAAGCAGGCACCCACCCGGTGTTGCATCGATCCCCCTGTTCTCTTGTCTCAGTTGAGCGAGTCTTATCTCAGTTGAGCCAGCGTGGCGGCCAGCGCGGCGACGTCCACGTCGACGTCCCGGACGATTGTCCCCGCCCGGGTAGGCCGCCGCGGCCCACCGGACGCGGAGACGTAGCGGTAGTCCATGCCGGGCACGCTCGACGCGAGCCGCCAGTAGTCGGGCAGCAGGCAGCCGACGGGGAACAGCTCGACGAGCGTCGAGCCCGGCGAGGCGAAGATGATGTTGGCGAGTGCCGCGCCGTGCGGGGCGACGATGATGTTCGCCGTGGCAAACGTCCGGATCTGGTCGGCGACCGACATGGTGCCCGGGTCGACGTGCTCGAAGTCGTGCTGGTCGAGCAGGTCGACGACCTCCGCCTCGTTGACGATCGACCGGTTGTTGGCCGACGGCCCGCGGGTGACGTAGAGGTTGCGGCGCGGTCCGGACGTGTCGACGTGCGGGAGCAGCCGACCACGCAGGAACGCGACGGCCCACGGCGGGTTCTTCTCGGTCATCGCCGGCGGGCCGGGCACGACCAGGCAGTCGGCCTGCACGTGCAGCTGCTCGGCCGCGTCTATCCGCTGGCCGGTGCCGATGCCGAACAGGTCCAGCAGCTCACGCTGGAACGGTGCGTGGGCCGGCACGTACCAGACGTCCGGCGGCGCGACCGCCGGCGCCTGCTCGAGGACACCGATCTTGGTGAGCACGTCCATCAGGAAGTGGTAGTAGTTGCCGTCTCCGCGCTGGGCAAGCACGCCCAGCCGACCACCGATCCGCGCAGGCGGCGGCGGGTACGGGTTGAGGAAGACCGGGTGCTCGCGCGGCCGGGTAGTGCCGAAGTACCAGCTCACCTCCTGTACGAGGTCGCCGTTGCCGGTGATCACCGCACGGTGCGGGCCGAGTACCCGCCCGTTCGGCAACTCGGCAACCGCTACCCGGCCGACCGTCTCGCCGTCGCCGGGATCGGTGAGCGGCATCCCTTTCGGCAGGCCGGTGATCGTCCCGCGCTGGATCACCTCCGGCGGGCGCGCGACCACGCAGGTGCCGCCGGTGCTCGCCGCCGCCTCCTCGAGCGTCGCCACCGAACCGGTGGGCAGCCAGCCGGTGCGGCGCCGGCTCAGCCACTGCGTCGTCGGGGCGACGGCGCGGGTGGCTCCCACGTAGGCGGGCTTCAGGTAGGGGAAGAGCGGCCGCAGTCGCGGCGGCAGTCGGACCATCCGTCAGCTCTTGTACGGCGGCAGTGGCTCGCGGGACAGCCAGGCGCAGCCGTACCCCTGCCAGCTCACCTTGTCCTGCTCGAGCAGCCCGACGCCGGCGAAGAACTCCTTCAGCTCCGGCCAGCCGTGTCCCTCGACGGGGTGGAACTCGATGACCACCCGCTGCACCGACTCCCAGCTCGCCGGGGCCGAACCGAGCACGAGGTCGTACTCGGCGCCTTCGCAGTCGATCTTGACTGCCTCGACGGCAGCGGGGGCGGACGCGATGACGTCGTCGAAGGCCATCGTCTCGACCTCGGTGGTCGGCCCGGACGTGTGCCCGGCAGCGGCCAGCCCGTTGAGCCCGCTGCCACCGCCGTTGTCGTGGAACACCGCGCGCCCGGTGGTCGCGGCGACCGCGCGCTGGAACACGGTGACCCGGTCGCCGACGCCGTTCAGTTCGGCGTTGCGACGTAGATAGGAGGCCGTCGCGGCGGACGGTTCGCAGCTCAGGACGGACGCCTTCGGGTGCAGCTGGGTGAGCCGGCAGGCGAACGTGCCGACGTGCCCGCCGATGTCGACGACCTGGATCGGTCGGTCGAGCAGCCCGCCGAGGAACCACTCGAGGCGGTAGCAGTCCTCGGCGAAGATCTCGTACACCGGCACCCGCGCCCCGGGCACGTTCGGCGTCTCGATGGTGATGCCGGAACGGGTGTGGAAGGTCAGCTTCTCCGGCCCGGTGCCGCGCCGGCCGGCCAGCATGTCGCGCATGATGGGGCGCCAGTTGGTGAACGTCCGCGGCGTCTGGACGAGCCGGCGCGCCCAGTAGATGCGCGAGCGCAGGGGGTTCATGACGTGCGTCCTTCCGCAGTGGATCCGGTGCGGCGGGTGAGCCAGGCCGTGCCGAGACCGGGGCCGTCCGGCTCGTGCCGGAACACGGTCAGCCCGACCTTCGCGAACCAGTCGCGCAGCCCCTCCCAAGACTCGCCTGGCACCGGGTGGTACTCCATGACGACGCGGGACACCGAGGCCCAGCTCGCCTCGGCCGACGCGTAGACCAGCGCGTACTCGCCGCCCTCGCAGTCCATCTTCACGATGTCCGGCGGTGCCGGTGCGGCGGCCACAGCTGCGTCGAAGGTCGTCGTGGGCACCTCGACCGCGTGTCTGCGCTCGGGGGCGTCCGCGCCGTCGACCAGCCGGCGGTCCTCCTGGATGAGCCCGTTGTGCACGCTGCCGCCGTCGTTGTCGTCGAGCAGCGCCGTGCCTTCCTTGTCCGCGAGCGCGACCTCGTGCACCGCGATGCGGTCGGCCAGCCCGTTCTGCTGGATGTTGCGGCGCAGGTAGCGGGCGCTCTCGTGTGAGGGCTCGAAACACTCGACGCGCGACTGCGGGTGCAGGCTGGCCAGGTTCGTCGCGAACGACCCGATGTGCGCGCCGATGTCGAACACCTGGATCGGCCGGCCCTGCAGAGGCGCGAGCAGGTCACCGAGCCGGTAGGCGTCGTCGGCGAACTGCTCGTACAGGGGCAGTCGCGCACCGGGCACGTTCGGCGTGGTGATCCGCGGACCGCGCCGGGTGACGAACTGCAGCTCGTCAGCGCCGCGACCGACCTTCTCGCCGACCATCTGGCGCAGCAGCGTCGGCCAGTTGACGAACGTCCGGCGCGTCTGTGCGACGCGGCGCAGCTCGTACTTGACCAGCGCCAGGCCGGTGGTCTCGCTACTCACGACTACTCCTCAACTGCGCACCGGCAGGCGTCGGCGCGGCTGCAGCCCGTCCGCGCGGGCGAAGCGGGACTCATGGGCATGGTCGGCGAAGTCCTCGGGTTCGGACTCGTCGCTGTGTGCGTGCATCATCGCCATCAGGATCGCAGCCGGGACGTAGTAGAAGCGGTCGGTGAGGTCGGCCTCGAAGATGTTCAGAGCGAGGATGATGGCCAGCGAGCAGAAGCAGGCCATCGCCATGTCGTTGCGGCGGAGGTAGCGCCACGAGGCCCACAGTCCGCCGAGCATGTACACCTGCATCGCGATGAACAGGATCAGCCCCCCGGACGCCAGCTCCTGCAGATACACCTGCGATGCGTCGAACGACGCCTGCAACCCGATGCCGTGGATCGGCGAGTGGTGGAAGTCGACGCTGCCCTGGTGACCGACGATCGAGCGGACGGTGTCACTGCCGCCGGTGTTCGCATCGCCGGACAGCCTGGTGACCCGGAGGATCGTCTGCCCGATCGACGGCACGACACCGGCGATGAAGCCGAGCAGGACGGCGCCGGCGAGCGCGATCGTGGGCAGGTGCGCCCGGCTCTTCGGATGGACGACGACGCACAGCCCGACGACGAGAACGGCACACACCGCTCCGCCGCGTGACCCGCTCGCATACACGCCGCCGAGGAGTCCGGGCAGGCAGACGAGCCCGATCAGCCGCTCGCGGCGGATGTCCGAGGCGAGCAGCCAGAAGGCGAACGGGACGGCGATCACCACACCGGCGGCCAGCCAGTTCGGGTGGCCGGTGAAACCGACCTGCCGGGTACCGACGTTCGGCAGGCGGGTGATGAGCCGACCCAGGTCCGTGCCGAAGTGGTCGAGGGTCGCGGCCCAGCCGGACAGCGCGGCGCCGCACGCGAAGGCGATGCCGAGCCACCGGGCGGCGCGCTTGTCGATCCGGGTGGCACCGATGAAGGCCATCGGGGTGGCGAACACCGCCACGATGAACTTGAAGGCGATGCCGAGGTTCGCCGAGGCGAGCGACCCCTTCGTGTCGACCGTCTGCCGGCCCTGGGCATCGAGCACGATCCGGTTCGCGAGGTACACCGGATCCTGCGGGAACAGGATGGTCAGCAGAGCCACCAACAGGATCGCGAGGGGTAGCTGCTTCACCCACCAGGGCGGGGTGCGGAAGCCGTCGCTCGGGTTCGCTATCAGGAGCAGCACGATGGTGAGCAGGATCAGCGCGTCGCCCGGCCGCAGCGGGCCGAGGAACCACCCGTTCCAGGTCAAGGTGAACGCGCAGGCGAGGGCTGCGCCGAGCGCGACCTTGCGGATGTCGGCGCGGACGAGCACGAGGACGGCGAGCAGCCCGCAGACGGCCAGCAGGATGATCGTGCCCGCCGAGCGGGAGCGCAGCGCGACGACCTCGACGATGAGCATCGCGACGAGGGCAGCTGTCACCCCGAGATTGGCGCGCAGGCGGTTGAGCATCCGGCTCCCAGCTGATTCGGCACGGTCTGCCGGTACAACGACGGTCCGGCGGTCCGAGGATACGCAAATCATCGGTTCTCACCGGAACGTCACCAACTACCGGGCTTCGTCGTTTCGTAAAGCAGTGCCCAGGCACGCACGAGTTAGCATTTGCGCGACGACAACCGGGTCGTGGCGCGGCCAGTGGCCGTTTCTGCATCCACAGAGGGGTTTCACCAGTGGCGTTACGCGCATATCTCCGCGTGCTGCGCGAGCGATGGCTGCTCATCGTCTCGTTCGTGCTGATCGGCACCGGCGCTGCCCTGCTGATCACCCAGTTGACGCCCAACTCGTATCAGGCCACCGCGCAGGTGCTGGTGTCGTCGAACGCTAGCTCGGACGGCAGTTCGTCGAACCTGGACAACCTCTCCGTCCAGCTCCAGGTCGCCACCTACGCCCGCGTCATCGACTCGCCCGACGTCCTCAAATACATCCAGACCGACCTGCACCTCGGGCTGTCCGACTCCTCGCTCAAAGGAAAGCTCAGCGCCTCGACCCTGACCGGTGTCTCGATCATCGAGGTGCACGCCACGGACGGCTCGGCCTCCCGGGCGGCGAGCCTCGCCAACTCCGCCGCCAACGGTCTCGTCTCCGCCATCAAGCAGATCACCAACTCGTTCTCGCTGTTCGTCACCGGGCCGGCCGACCAGCCGTCCAGCCCGGACAGTCCCAAACCGCTGCTCAACATCGCCCTGGGCCTGCTGCTCGGCCTGCTCGTCGGTGTCGCGCTCGCCGTCGTCCGGGACATCCTGGACAACCGGATCAAGGATCCCGAGGTCCTCAGCAAGGACGCCGACGCGCCGCTGATGGGCGTCATCGTCGAGGACCCGTGGACCGAGCGGCACGCCATCGCGACGCGGGCCGGCAACCGCAACATCCGGGCGGAGAACTTCCGGCAACTGCGCGCGAACCTGCAGTTCGCGAACGTCGACGAGCACCCGCGGGTCATCGCGGTGACCAGTTCGGTACCCGAGGAGGGCAAGACCACGGTTGCGATCAACCTGGCGTCGACGCTCGCCGAGGCCGGCTTCAGCGTCTGCCTGGTCGACGCCGACCTGCGCCGCCCGACGGTGGCCAAGGTGCTCGGCCTCGTCAGCCCGGTCGGCCTCACCAGCGTGCTCATCCAGCAGATCGCGCTCAGCGACGCGCTGCAGCACGCCGGATCCACCCTCTACGTGCTCGCCTCCGGCCCGACCCCGCCGAACCCGAGCGAGGTGCTCGCGTCGTCCTACGTGCGGGACGTGATCCGCGGGCTGCTCGAGAGCGTCGACTACGTGATCATCGACACCGCTCCGCTGTTGCCGGTGGCCGACGGCTCCGAGGTCGCGGCGCTGGCCGACGGCACGCTGCTCGTCGCCCGGCACGGCGTCACCACCGACGCGAACGTGCAGCGGGCCGTGCAGACGCTGCGCAGGGTCGACGCAAAGCTCATCGGCGTCGTCATGAACCGCATGCCGGTGCGCCGCAACAACCGCGACTACGGCTACACCTACTACCGCACCGAGGAGCCCGCTCGCTCGTTGCAAGAAAACAAGGGTGACGTCGGCCGGCGTCGCGCCCGTCGGTCGGCCCCCGATACGACCGACGCCACCAAGGAAGGGAACCGGACGTGAGTTCTGTGGATGCGGTCGTTACTGGAGCCGGTGGCTTCATCGGCGGCCATCTCGTCGGTGCCCTGCTCGCAGAGGGCAAGTCGGTCCGGGGCGTCGATGTCAAGCCGCTGGACGAATGGTGTCAGGTACACCCGGACGCCGAGAACGTGTCCGGCGACGTGTCGCTGCTCGAGACCGCCCGATCGGCCGTGGACGGCGCGTCGGTGGTCTACAACCTCGCCGCCGACATGGGCGGCATGGGCTTCATCGAGAACAACAAGGCGATGTGCATGCTGTCGGTGCTCACGAGCACGCATGTCCTGCTCGCCGCCAAGGAGGCCGGGGTCGACCGGTACTTCTATTCGTCGTCGGCCTGCGTCTACGCCGCCGAGCACCAGACCTCGCCGGACGTCGTCGCGCTGCGCGAAGAGGACGCCTACCCGGCGATGCCCGAGGACGGTTACGGCTGGGAGAAGCTGTTCAGCGAGCGGATGGCCCGGCACTTCCTCGAGGACTTCGGCATGTTGACCCGGGTCGCGCGCTTCCACAACATCTACGGCGAGTACGGCACCTACGAGGGCGGCCGCGAGAAGGCGCCTGCGGCGATCTGCCGAAAGGTCGCCACCGCGGCGATCACCGGCGACCACTCGATCGAGATCTGGGGCGACGGCAAGCAGACCCGCACGTTCACCTACATCGCCGACTGCGTCAAGGGCAGCCGGATGATCACCGACGGCGACTACTCCGAACCGGTGAACCTCGGCAGCGACGAGTTGGTGACCATCAACCAGATGGTCGACATCGTCGAGCAGATCGCCGGCGTCACGCTCGAGCGCAACTACAACCTCAGCGCGCCGCAGGGCGTGCGGGGCCGCAGCAGCGACAACACCGAGATGCTGCGCCGCTACGGCTGGGCTCCGTCGACGACGCTCGCCGACGGCCTCGAGCGCACGTACCGGTGGGTGTTCGACGAGGTCAAGCGCAGCCTCGCCTGACCCGGGCGGGCGGACGACCCGCCGGGCGAACATCGGTGGTTGTCGCCCCGCCGGCCGCCGCAGCGCCGCTAATATGAGCCGACTCGTGCCGATCGAGCTCGAGCGAGAGTGAGAGTCATGCGACGTATCTGGACCATGACGAGCGCCGCCGTGGTGGCGCTCGGGCTGGCCCTCGCGGTGCCCGCCGCGGCCTCTGCCAGCGGACTGGCGTCGACGGCCGGCACCTGTGACGTCAGTGCCTACCCGCCCGCACCGCACGCCACGATCATGGCCAGTACGACCACGCCGTTCGTCGGGGAGACGATCGAGGCGTCCGGCACCGTGTACTGCCCGGACGAAGACGTCCGCATCACCCTCGCCGGCGCGTTCGTCACCACGACGCACACCGACCAGGCCGGCGACTTCGACCCACCGGTGAAGGTCACCCAGGTGGGCAAGCTGCGGCTGTGCGGCATCGGCGCGAGTGGCCTGCCGAACGACCGCGACTGCCTGATGCTCACCGTGCGGGCCCATGACCAGGGCGGCGGAGGGCACAACCCGGGCGGTGGCACCTCGTTCACCGGTGTGGACGTCCTGCTGCTGGTGCTGCTCGCCGTCGTGCTGCTCGCCGCAGGTTGGGCGCTGGTCGCTGCCGGTCGGCGCAAGCGGCTGATCGAGTCCCGGAGCTGAGCGCCTCCGCGCTCGCACCCGGAAGTGAGTCGGCGTTGAGGCATGCCTGACCGCCCGTCGCTTCGTCGCCGGTTGCGGCGCAAGTGGCGTCGATCGGCCGCGCGCAAGTCGCTGGGCGGGCTGCGCGCCTACCTGCACGACCACCGCAAGCAGGTCCGGCTCGGGCTGGTGGGAGCGGGCCTGCTCGTCGGGCTCGGGATCGTCTGGATCCTGATCACCGGCCTGCTCGCGCGGCAGCAGGCGCAAAATCTAGAGGACCGGCTGCAACTGGTCCGTCAGCTGATCACCGAGGGCCGGCTCGACGAGGCGCGTCAGGTCGCCGAACCGATCCCGGCGATCGCCCAGCGGGCCGCCGACCTGACGAGCGGGCCGGCCTGGTGGGTCGGCGCGCACCTGCCGTTGCTCGGCGACCCGCTCGAGGTCGTCCGCGGCACGATGGCAGCCGGGGCGCAGGTCGGTGACGCCGTACCGGGACTGATGCAGGTGGTCCTCGATCTCGACCCGGCGAACCTCCGCGTAGGCGGCGACACGGTGCGCCTCGGCCCGCTCCAGCAGGCGGTACCCGACCTCGAGGACGCTTCGCGGCGCATCGATGCGGGCGCGCAGGCGCTCGCCGCACTGCCGTCGAGTACCTGGCTCGGCCTCGTCGACCGCGGGCGGGACCGCATCGGCGGCGACATCGAGCTGATCCGCGGCTACGTCGACGCGGCGAAGCGGGTCGCCCAGGTGCTGCCTACGATGCTCGGCAAGGACACTCCGCAGACGTACTTCATCGGCTTGCAGAACGAGGCGGAGCTGCGCGGGACGGGCGGCCTCCCGGGCGCGTTCGCCATCGCTCGCGCGTACCACGGGACGTTGCACTTCACGCACTTCTACAGCGACGCCGAGCTCCTGCCGCCGGGTCCGGACCACCTGATCCCGACGGGCCTGCAATTTGGGCCGGGCTATGACTCGGCGTACGGGCCGTCCTTGCCGACGTCCACCTTCGTCGACTCGAACGTGAGCCCGCACTTCCCGTACGCTGCGCGCATCTGGCAGGCGATGTGGGAGATCCGTAGCGGTCAGCACGTCGACGGTGTGCTCGCGCTCGACCCGACCGTGCTGAGCTACTTCCTCAACGTCACCGGCCCCGCGCGGCTGCCCGACGGGCAGACGATCAACGCCGGCAACGTCATCACGCTGACCCAGCGCGACGAGTACACGCTGTTCCCCGACAACATCCAGCGCAAGAAGTTCATCGTCGCGGTCTTGAAGGCGGCGTCCGAGAAGCTGACGAGCGGCGCCGGCACCGGCCTCGGCGTGCTGCACGCGGCGAGCCTCGCCGGCAACGAGCAACGGCTGCTCGCTTGGTCGGAGGACCCGCAGATCGAGCACGTCCTCGAGCAGAGTCACTTCGCCGGGGCGATCCCGCAGGACCGGCGACCGTTCTCCGCGCTCGTCCTGAACAACGCCTCGGCCGGCAAGCTGGACTTCTACCTGACCCGGGCGGTCGCGTACGAGCGCACCGGCTGCGGCGCCTTCCGTGACGTCCTGGTGACGATCAAGCTCACCAACAACGCGCCTGCAGCGGGCTTGCCGCCATACGTGTACAGCCGGCTGGACAACCCGCCGCCGGGCGCCGAACAGGGCGACTACCGGTCGCTCATCGACCTGTATGCCACGCCGGGTGCGCAACTGCAGAGCGTGACGCTCGACGGCAGGCCCAGTACCGCGTCGGTCGAGCACGACCTCGACCATCCGATGTTCCGCTTCGATCTGGAACTGCCCCGTGCGGAGACACAGACGCTCGCGGTGCACTTGCGGGAGCCGGCCGGGGTCGGCACGCCGCAGATCTGGCGCCAGCCTGGCGTCGCGCCGCTGCAGGTGCAGGTCTACGACCAGCCGTGCGGCTGACCGGTCCGGGTCAGTCCGCCGTCGGTGCGCAGAACGCCGCCGAGCGCTTTTTCGACGACGTGACCGTGATCGTGGTGTTTGGCGGCGTCAGCGAGAGGAAACGCGGGTCGGCGGTATCGACGACGAGTGCCACGTGATTGCCCGACGGCACGCTCCACGCCATCGGCTGCATCGGAATCGAGAGGTGGGTCGCGTCTGACGGATTGAGCCCGGTCGCCGTATAGGCCTGCAGGTCGATCAACGTGCCGGTGCCGTCGGGCGACACGTCGTACAGGTAGAGATACAGCGTCGCGGTCGGCGACGACGAGGCGAGATTGATCGTCAGCGACGGGGTGCCGACCAACTCGAGCCCGTTCGCCAGCTCCGGGCCGGTCCAGGTGAAGGTGGTGTCCGGCGCGAGCGTGTTCAGCTTGACCTTCGCCGGTCGGTACGACGGCGACTGCACGAGCTGGATCGGCGCGGCGTCCGCGCCGCTGTCGGTTCCGGCGGGGATGGTGGCGACCCAGGTGTTCGTCGGTACGCCGGTGGAGTCGAGGACGCCTGGCTTGTCCAGCGGCGCGCACTGTTTCTTCGTCGGAACCGGCCAACTGCGCAGGGCACGGAGTTCACCGGTGCGGGAGTCCTTCGCGACGATCGGATCCTCGTGCTGGATGCCGTTGTCGGCACCGCGGAGATAGTGGGCGAACCAGGCCAGCACGTCGTCGATGATTTCGTTGGGCACGCCCTCGAGCGAGCTGCGCTCGGGACCGCCGTGATCACCCGGGCCGAGTTCGAGCCGCTTGGGTGTCTTCAGCTGGTCGACGAACGAGATCAACTGAGCCGGTTGGAAGTAGGAGTCCTGGAACGCATTCGCGATCATGATCGCCGGGTTGTTCGCGTTGAGCTGCTTGACGTAGGTGTCGGGCGACCGGACCGCGGACATCGCGTGCAACACCGTGGGGAGGTCAGCGGGATGGTCGAGCAGCGTGCTCTGCAGGTGCCGGAGTTCGGGGTCGTAGTCGGACGCGTTGCTCGTACCGCCGAGCACGGAGCGGAGCGGAAGGATGTGCGGGGTGCCCGAGTCCAGGTACGCGTCGGCGAAGTCGGTCCAGGTACTCAGCGCCGCGACCGCGCGCACCCGTGAGTCGTGCGCGGCGGTGAGCAGCGAGATGCCCGCGCCGTAGGACGTGCCGAGCATCGCGATCCGCTTCGGGTCCGCGTTCGTGTGCTCGAGTGCCCAGGTGATCACCTCGCGCGCGTCGCGCTGCGTGGCCGGCCCGGCGAAATCGACCTTGCCCGTCGACCCGCCGAAGCCGCGTTGGCCGTACGCGACCACTTCGTAGCCGGCGCGGCCGAATAGCAACGAGAGCGGGTGGTAGCTGGCCGCGCTGCCGCGGAACGAACCCGGCATGACCAGCAGCGGCGGATGCGCGACGCCGCGCGGGGTGATGATCTCGGCGGCGAGGTCGACGCCGTTCACCGAGATGGTCTGCTTCTCGACCGACGCGATGCCCTTCTCGGGCTTGCTCTCCTTGCGAAAGACGGTGAAGTACAACGCGACTGCGACCACTGCGAGCAGCGCGACGACAGCGCCGATGATCAGCTTGCGCCGGGCACGTGGATGCACCGGTCCACCCTATGTGGGGGTTGCGCCCGAGCCGCGCCCGCCATGACTAGCGTGAGCATGTGCGCAATTTCCTGGTGACCGACGCTGTCCGTGACTACGCCGTTTCGCACGGTAGCTGGCAGCCGGACCCGGTCGTCCGCGATCTGCACGCCGAGACCGCGGCGCTCGGCGGACCGGCCGCCATGCAGATCGGCGACGACGAGGGTCAGCTGCTGACGATGCTGGCGCGGCTGGTGAGCGCCCGCCGCGCGGTCGAGGTAGGCACCTTCACCGGCTACTCGAGCCTGTGCATCGCGCGCGGCCTGATCGAGGGCGGATCGCTGCTCTGCTGCGACGTCAGCGAGGAGTGGACCTCGATCGGCCGCCGGGCCTGGGATCGCGCCGGCGTGGGCGACCGGATCGAGCTGCGCATCGCGCCCGCGCTCGAGACGCTGCGCGCGCTGCCGGACGACGCGGTGCTGGACCTGGTCTTCATCGATGCCGACAAGCCGAACTACTCCGCCTACTGGGACGAACTCGTGCCGCGGGTGCGTCCCGGCGGCGTGCTGCTCGCCGACAACGTGCTGTGGAGCGGCGACATCTGCGACGAGTCCGTGACCGGTGAGAACGTCGAGGCCTTACGCACCTTCAACGAGAAGGTCGCCGCCGACGAGCGGGTCGAGGCCGTGATGCTGACCGCGTTCGACGGTCTCACCATCGCCCGCAAACGCGGCTGAGCCGGAAGGTCGCTTCTAACGTTGCAGCGGACGCTGCTGATGGCGCGCACTACCCCGTTCCAATGACGCGATAGGGAGTTCGGCGGGCATGCTGGCGGTTCGGTACGCAGCGTTCCAGCAGCCTGCCGAGGTCGTGTCCGTCCCCGAGCCCGGGTGTCCGGTCGACGGCGTGGTCGTCGAGGTCGAGGCGACCGGTCTGTGCCGCAGCGACTGGCACGGTTGGATGGGTCACGACCGGGACATCGCGCTGCCGCACGTACCGGGTCACGAGTTCGCCGGCCGGGTGCTCGCCGTCGGTGCCGAGGTTCGGTCGGTCGCGGTGGACGACCGGGTGACGGCGTCGTTCATCGGCGCGTGCGGACGGTGTCCGTCCTGCCGCCGCGGAGAGCAACAGGTCTGTGACGACCAGCTGCAGGTGGGTTTTCACCTATGGGGATCGTTCGCCGAGCTGGTGGCCGTGCCCCGGGCAGAGGTCAACCTGGTCCCCATCCCGGACGGCATGCCTGTCGACGTCGCCGCGTTGCTGGGCTGCCGGTTCGGCACCGCCTACCGCGCCGTGGTCGACCGCGGCCGGGCGCAGGCCGGAGACTGGGTCGTCGTGCACGGGTGCGGCGGAGTCGGGCTGTCGGCGGTGATGATCGCCGTCGCGCGCGGTGCCCGGGCGATCGCCGTCGACGTCGCGGCGGACCCGCTGGAGCGGGCGGGGCTGTTCGGCGCGGAAGTCCTGCTGCGCGCCGACGAGACCGATGTCGCAATGGCAGTGCGCGAGGTGACCGGCGGCGGCGCACAGGTGTCCATCGACGCCTACGGCGCGCCGGCCACGGCACAGCTGTCCGTCCGCTGCCTAGGCAAACGCGGCCGGCACGTGCAGGTCGGCCTGTTGGCCGACGACGGCGGGCTCGTCCCGGTGCCGATGGCGGCGGTGTTGAGCGCCGAACTCGACCTGCTGGGCAGCCACGGCATGCCGGCGCGGGACTACCCGCCGATGATCGCCGAGATCCAGTCCGGCGCGCTCGATCCCGGACGGCTCATCGAGCGGCACGTCGGGTTGGCCGATGCCGCCCGCCTGCTGACCGACGGTGACAGCGCACGGCGGCCGGGGGCCACGATCGTCGTTCCGCGCCAGCGAGCGCCGGTCCGGCGTTAGGGCGCGCGGGGGCGCGACCTCAGCGCAGGGCTGCGGCCGTCGGCGCGATCGGGGCCGGCAGGATCGTCGCGCCCTCGAGGTACCCGTCGACGCCGGCCGCGGCCGCGCGTCCCTCGGCGATCGCCCACACGATCAGCGACTGGCCGCGTCCCATGTCACCGGCGACGAACACACCGGGAACGCTGGTCTCGAAGTTCGCACCGCGCGCAACGTTGCCACGCGCGTCGAGTTCGACGCCCAGCTCGGTGAGCAGGCCCGGTCGTTCGGGACCGACGAAACCCATCGCGAGCAGCACCAGGTCGGCGGGCAGCTCGAAGTCGGTCCCCTCGACCTTCTCGAACCGACCGGCGTTCATGACGACCTCGTAGGCGGCCAGCCCGGTGACCGCGCCGTCGCTGCCGACGAAGCGTTCGGTGTTCACGGCGAAGACCCGTTCGCCGCCCTCTTCGTGCGCCGACGAGACACGGAACATCAGTGGATAGGTCGGCCACGGCGTCGACTGGTCGCGGGCCGCGGGCGGGCGCGGCATGATCTCGAACTGGTGCACGCTGGCCGCACCCTGGCGGTGGGCCGTGCCGAGGCAGTCCGCCCCCGTGTCGCCGCCGCCGATGATGACGACCTTCTTGCCGGCCGCCGAGATCGGAGTCTCGTCGAGGTCGCCCTGCTGCACCCGGTTGGCCCACGGCAGATACTCCATCGCCTGGTGGATCCCGGACAGCTCACGGCCGGAAATCGGCAGGTCGCGCGCCTGCGTGGCGCCGCCGGCGAGCACGATCGCGTCGAAATCGCTGCGCAGTTCTTCCACGGAGACGTCCACGCCGACGTTGACGCCCGGCCGGAACTCCGTGCCCTCTGCGGCCATCTGCGCCACCCGCCGGTCGACGTGCCGCTTCTCCATCATGAACTCGGGAATGCCGTAGCGCAGCAGGCCGCCGATGCGGTC
>JAVHVB010000525.1:0-3236 GCA_032160775.1 Pseudonocardiales bacterium
GACCTCGACGGGGTGCCGGCCGTGCTCGCCGACCAGTGGGCAGTGCAGGTCGCTGCCCACCTCGTCGGGCAGATGCTGGATCAGATCGCCGCCGAGCGCCACGTTGAGCACTTGCATGCCGCGGCAGACGGCGAGCACCGGAAGGTCGCGCGCCAGCGCCGCGTGCAGCAGCGCGAGCTCCCACCCGTCGCGGTCGGTGCGGGCCGGACCGGTGTGCACATCGCGCGGGGCTCCGTACCGCTCGGGCGCGACGTCGGCGCCGCCGGCCAGCAGCAGGCCGTGCACGCCGTCCAGCGCGCCGGCGGCCAGCTCGGGCGCGAGCGGCGGGAACAGCACCGGAATCCCGCCGGCCGCCTCGATCTCCTGGGTGTAGGCGACCGGCAGCAGGTCGGCGGGCAGCTCCCACGCTCCCCAGCGCGCGACCTCGCGGTAGGTCGTGGCGGCGATTCGGGGGTGCATCACGACGAGCCTCGCACGCGGGTGCCCCGGGGATCGAAGAGCGGCTCGGCGACGACCTCACCGGCGACCCACCGGCCGAACAGGTCGATCTCCACCGCGGTGCCGGGTTTGGCGTCGATCGGCAGGTAGGCGTAGGCGATCGAGGCGCCGACCGTGTATCCGAAGCCGCCCGAGGTCACCCGGCCGACGACATCGCCGTCGATGCGCACCGGTTCGCTGCCCAGGACGAGCGCGCCCGCCTCGGCCAGCACGATGGCGCGCAACCGGCGGGTCAGCCCGTCCTGGCGCTGGGCGATCAGCGCCTCCCGGCCACAGAACCCGCCGGGCTTGTCGAACTTGACCGCGAAGCCGAGGCCGGCCTCGAGCGGCGACGTCTCGGCGGTGAGGTCACTGCTCCAGACCCGGTACCCCTTCTCCAGCCGCATGCTCTCGATGGCGCGATACCCCGCAGCCACCATCCCGTGCGCGCCTCCGGCCTCCCACAACGTCTGCCAGAGCGTCGCGCCGTACTCGCTCGATGCGTACAGCTCCCAGCCGAGCTCGCCGACGAAGGTCACGCGCAGCGCCCGGGCCGGGACGTGGCCGACCGTGAGGTCCTGCGCCGTCATGTAGGGGAAGGCGGCGTCGCCGAGATCGGCCGGCGTCAAGGACTGCAGGATGTCCCTTGCCCGCGGGCCCCACAGCGCGTAGCAGCAGCGGGCGCCGGTGACGTCCGCGATGCGCACGTCCGCGGCGCGGCGCCGGGCCTGGCGAGACAGCCACGCCAGGTCGTGCGAGCCGAACGCCGTGCCCGTGACGATGAGGAACTCGTCGTCCGCGAGCCGGATGACCGTGTAGTCGGACTCGATGCCGCCGCGTTCGTTGAGCGCCTGCGTGTAGGTGATGTCACCGACGGCCCGGGCGACGTCGTTGTCGCACGTCCAGCTCAGCAACGACGCCGCGTCCGGGCCCGTCACCTCGATCTTGGCGAACGAGGTCTCGTCGAACAGCCCGGCACGCTCGCGCGTCGCGCGGTGCTCCGCGGCGATGGCCGACGACCAGTACCGGCCGGGCCAGCCGGCCGGCCGGACGGCGGCGTCGTCCGCGTTCGGCGCGTACCAGTCGACCCGTTCCCAGCCGGCCTTCTCACCGAACTGCGCGCCGTGCGCCACGTGCCAGGGGTATGCGGGCGACCGACGCAGCTGCCGGCCCGCCTCCCGCTGGCGGTCCGGGTACGGGATGTCGTAGTAGGTGCGGTAGTTCTCGACGGTGCGCGCGAGCGTGTACCCGGGCGAGCGGTACTGGGCGCCGAAGCGGGACACGTCCATGTGTGAGACGTCCATCGAGGGTTCGCCGTGCACGATCCACTCCGCCAGCACGCGACCGATCCCGCCCGCGCCGGCGATGCCGTGCGCGCAGAAGCCGGCGGCGACATAGAACCCGGCGACCGGCGTCTCGCCGAGGCAGAACTCGTTGTCCGGCGTGAACGCCTCCGGGCCGTTGATCAGCCGGCGCACCCCGACGTCGGCCATCACCGGCACCCGGCGCTGCGCGTTGCCGGCGATCTCCTCGAACCGCGGCCAGTCGTCCGGCAGCAACCGTCCGTTGAAGTCCGGCGGGATCGCGTCGAAATCGTGCCCGGTCGTGGTCCACGGCGCCGGATCGCGCTCGTAGCCGCCCATGACCAGGCCGTCCACCTCCTGCCGGAAGTACACGAGCAAGTCGGGGTCACGAAGGGTCGGCAGCGTCGGCTCCGAGCGTCCCCGGAACGGCTCGGTCACCACGTACTGGTGCGACATCGGCAGCAGCGGGATGCGCACGCCGGCCAGCCGGCCGATCTCCGCGGCGAACATGCCGCCGCAGTTGACGACGACCTCGCAGGCGATGTCGCCGCGATCGGTGCGCACGCCGCGGACCCGTCCGCCGGCGGTGTCGATGCCGGTCACCCGGGTGCGCTGGTGGATCCGGACGCCGAGCCCGCGCGCCGCGGCCGCCAGCGAGTAACACAGTTGGGACGGGTCGAGGTAGCCGTCCGACTCGAGGTACGCGCCGCCCACGACGCCCTCGAGATCGACCAGCGGGAAGCGATCCTTGATCTCGGCCGGCGAGATCTCGTGCAGCGGGAGGTCGTAGCTTCTCGCCCAGCTGATCTGGCGGCGGATCTCGTCGAGCCGTTCGGCCGACGACGCCACCTTGATGCCACCGGACTCCGTCCAGCCCACCGGGTTGTCGCCCTGTTGCAGCCGCCGGTAGAGCTCGACCGAGTACATGTTCATCCGCGTCAACGCAGGATCGGCGCGCAGCTGCCCGACCAGGCCCGCCGAATGGAAGGTCGAGCCGCTGGTGAGCTCGTCCCGCTCGACGATCACGACGTCCGGTTCGCCCGATTCGGCCAGGTGGTACGCGACACTGACGCCCCCGACGCCGCCGCCGATGACGACGATTCGCGCCGAGCTCGGCAGTGCAGCGGTCACGGTTGCGATGATCCCGGCCGGTGCGGGGCGGGACAAGACACGGCGGCAATAAAAGGTCTGACCTCTAGACCGATTGTCGGAAACGGCCCTACGATCCGAGACCAACCGCACGGGAACCGTCCTCGGCCTGCAAGCCGGACTGACGGGAGGTGGCGCTTGACGGCGAGGAGCGCTCCTGCCGTACGCGCCGACGCGGCCGCGCAGCCGACCGAGCAGGCAGTCGGGTCAGTGCTCGGTCGGCTGCCGTCGCTGGCCGGGGCTCACGTACGGCTCGACCTGCTGACCGGCGGATTGACCAACCGGAACTACCACGTCACGACGGAC
>JAVHVB010000526.1:0-6827 GCA_032160775.1 Pseudonocardiales bacterium
AGCACCTCGTCCGCCGCAAGCGTGGTCGTCAGGTAGTCCTCGAAGAACTCACTGGCCGCGATGCGCCGCTCGCCGCCGGGGCCCACCGCCACGAATTCGCAGTCGAGGGCGAGCGCTACCGCGCCGAGGTCACCGGCCGGGTCGGCGTGCGCGAGCGCGCCCCCGAACGTGCCGCGGTGGCGCACCTGCGGGTCGGCAACGGTGTGCGTCGCTTGCGCGATGAGCGGCGCATGCTCGGCCACGAGCGGGTCGTGCAGGACGTCGTGGTGCGTGGTCATGGCGCCGATCGTGATGGCGTCGCCGTCGTCGCGAATCCCCTGCATCTCGGCGACCCGCCCGACGTCGACGAGCGTCGTCGGGTAGGCGAGCCGCAGGCGCAGGACCGGGATCAGCGACTGGCCACCGGCGAGGATCTTGCCGTCCTCGCCGGCCGCGCCGATCGCCAAGACGGCCTCACCGACGGACGTGGGCCGGACGTAGTCGAAAGCGGCGGGAATCATGCGTCGTTACCCCCGTCCGAGGTCGAGGTGGACGCGCCACCGTAGGCGTTGGTACCCGCCGCGGCGCGCTGGTCACCCGCGCCGTGGATCGCCCGCCAGACCCGCTCCGGCGTCGCGGGCATCCGGATGTCGTTCACCCCGAACTGCCGGATGGCGTCGACGACAGCGTTGATGACCGCCGGCGTCGAGGCGATCGTCCCGGCCTCACCGACCCCCTTCACGCCCAACGGATTGGTCGTCGAGGGCGTCTCTGTGCGATCGGTCGTGAACGAGGGCAGGTCGGCCGCCGAGGGCAGCGTGTAGTCGACGAAGGTGCCGGTGGTCAGGTTGCCCCCGTCGTCGTAGACCGCCTCCTCGAAGAGTGCCTGCGCGATGCCCTGTGCGAGCCCGCCGTGCACCTGCCCCTCGATGATCAGCGGGTTGACCGGAGTGCCCACGTCGTCCACGCACACGTACTTGCGGATCTTCGTCATCCCGGTCTCGGTGTCCACCTCGACCGCGCAGAGGTGCGTGCCGTGCGGGAAGGAGAAGTTCTCCGGGTCGTAGGTCGCGTCCGAGTCCAGGGACGGCTCCACGCCATCCGGCAGGTTGTGCGCCGCGAACACGGCCAGCGCGATGTCCGCCATCCCTACCTCGGAGCCGGGCGACCCGGCGACGCGAAACTTCCCGTCGGCAAACTCCAGGTCCTCCTCGTTCGCCTCGAGCAGGTGCGCGGCGATCTTGCGCGCCTTCTCGATGACCTTGTCCGCGGCCTTCACGATGGCGATGCCGCCGACCGCGAGCGAGCGCGAGCCGTAGGTGTCCAGACCCTTGTGCGAACTCGCGGTGTCGCCGTGGATCAGTTCGACGTCGTCGAACGCGACGCCCAGCCGGTCCGCCACGATCTGCGCGAACGCCGTCTCGTGGCCCTGGCCGTGCGGTGACGACCCGGTCACCACCTCGACCTTGCCGGTGGGCAGCATGCGGATCGCTGCGTGTTCCCATCCGCCCGCGCCGTAGGAGAGCGAACCGAGCACCCGGGACGGCGCCAACCCGCACATCTCGGTGAAGGTCGAGATGCCGAGACCGAGCTGGACCGGGTCGTTCGAGTCGCGCCGCTTCTGCTGCTCGGCGCGCAGATCGTCCCAACCGATCAGTTCGAGTGCCTTGTCGGTCGCGGCCTCGTAGTTGCCGCTGTCGTAGGTGAGCCCTGCGACCGTGGTGAACGGGAACTCCTCGTGCGCGATCCAGTTCTTCCGCCGCAACGCCATCGGGTCCATGCCGAGCTCGACCGCGAGCTCGTCCATGATCCGCTCGATCGCGAAGGTCGCCTCGGGTCGGCCGGCGCCGCGGTAGGCGTCGGTCGGCGTCTTCGTCGTGAAGATGCCCTCGCAGGTGAACCGGTAGGCCGGGATCTTGTAGATGGCGTTGAACATGAACGCGCCGAGGATGGGCACGCCCGGACCGACGAGGCGCAGGTAGGCGCCCATGTCGGCGAGCAGGTGCACGTCCAACCCGGTGACGGTGCCGTCCCGCGTCGCGGTGATGGTGATGTCCTGGATCTGGTCGCGCCCGTGGTGGGCCGACATGAGGGACTCCGAGCGGGACTCGGTGTACTTCACCGGCTTGTTGAGCCGCCGGGCCACGAGCACGCTGATGATCTCCTCCGGCGTCACCGGGATCTTGCCGCCGAAACCGCCGCCGACGTCCGGCGCGATGACGCGCACCTTCTGCTCGGGGATGCCCAGGGTGAGCGCGAGCATCACTCGCAGGATGTGCGGGATCTGGGTCGACGACCAGACGGTCACGTTGTCACCGGAGGGCTGCACCACCACCGATCGCGGCTCCATGAAGGCCGGGATGAGCCGCTGCTGGATGAACCGCCGCCGCACCGTCACCTCGGCGCCGGACAGCGCGTCGTCGATCGGCGCGCCGGTACCGGCAGCACCGGAGTCGAAGACCCAGGTATAGGACCGGTTCGACTCCGTGTTCGGGTGGACGAGCGTCGCGCCGTCGGCGATCGCCGCCTCCATGTCGAGTACCGGCGGCAGCGGTTCGTAGTCGACGTCGATGCCTTCGAGCGCGTCCTGCGCCTCGGCTTTGGTGCGCGCGACGACGACGGCCACGCACTCACCGGCGAAGTTGACCTGGTTCACGGCCAGCGACGGCGCGCCCGGGTTGACCATGTCCTCGGTCACCGGCCACGCGCACGGGACGTCGCCCTGGACGTCCTTGAAGTCCTGCCCGGTGAAGACGGCCACCACGCCCGGCCGGCCGACCGCCTCGGAGGTGTCGATCGAGGTGAGTGTCGCGTGCGCCATCGGGCTGCGCAGGATCGCGAGGTGCAGCATCCCGGGCAGCGTCATGTTGTCGGTCCACGTCGTGCGACCGGTGATCAGGTGCGCGTCCTCCTTGCGGAGACGGGCCTGCCCGATCTCCGGAGCCGGCCGCTCCTCGACGGTGGTCATGCCTTGGCTCCGGCAGCGGCCTGGGCCGCGCGGACGATGTTCTGGTAACCGGTGCAGCGGCAGAGGTTGCCTTCGATGCCCTCGCGGATCTCGGCCTCGGAGGGGTTCGGATTCTCCCGCAGCAGATCGCGCACGGCCATGATCATTCCCGGCGTGCAGAAGCCGCACTGCAACCCGTGCTGCTCATGGAACGCCTGCTGAACCCGGTCCAGCGTGCCGTCCGGTCCGGCCAGCCCTTCGACGGTCGTGACCTCCCCGCCGTCGGCCTGTACGGCCAGCACGGTGCAGCTCTTCACGCTGCGGCCGTCCAGCTCGACGGTGCACGCCCCGCAGTTGCTGGTGTCGCAGCCGACGACCGTCCCGACCTTGCCGAGCTGCTCGCGCAGGTAGTAGACGAGCAGGGTTCGAGGTTCGACCTCGTCGGAGTAGGCCACTCCGTCGACTTTGACGTTGATCTTGGTCACCGCGCCTCCCGGTTAAGGTCCGATGACCCGACGCTAACCGGGTGTGACGTGGATTACGAGAGCCCTTCGCGATGAATCGGGCCCGAAACGTGGCGCAACTGGGCGCCGGTGCCGCCCCACCGCGCCGCGATGATCTCCGCGGCGATCGACACCGCCGTCTCCTCCGGCGTGCGGCCACCGACGTCCAGGCCGATCGGCGCGTGCAGCCGGGCGAGCTCCTGCTCGGTGAAGCCCAGTTCCTTGAGCCGCAGGGCGCGGTCGTCGTTGGTCCGCCGCGACCCCATCGCGCCGAGATAGGCCAGCGGCAGGCGCAGCGCGACCTCGAGCAGCGGCACGTCGAACTTCGGATCGTGGGTGAGCACGCAGACCACGGTGCGCTCGTCGACGTCGGTCTGCGCGAGGTAGCGGTGCGGCCATTCGACGACGACCTCGTCGGCCTCGGGGAAGCGCTTCTTCGTGGCGAAGGTCGACCGCGCGTCGCACACGGTCACCCGATAGCCGAGGAAGGCTCCGACCCGCGCGACGGCCGCGGCGAAGTCGATCGCGCCGAAGACGATCATCCGCGGTTTCGGGGCGTAGGACGCGACGAAGACGCCGGTGTCGTCGCCGCGTCGCTCCCCCTCGGGGCCGTAGTGGACGATCCCCGTGCTGCCCTGCTGCAGCAGCCCGCGCGCGTCGTCGCGGACCGCGGCCTCGAGCCGGTCGCTGCCCAGCGTGCCGGCCGTCGACTCCGGCCGCACCACGAGCCGGCGGCCTACCCGGTCCGGGTCGGCGTGACTGATCACGGTCGCCACGGCGACCGGCCGGCCGTCCTTGATGTCCTCGATGACCGCGCCGAGTTCGGGGAAGCTCACCCGGCTGACGGCTTCGACGAAGACGTCGATGATGCCGCCGCAGGTCAGCCCGACGGCGAACGCGTCGTCGTCGCTGACGCCGTAGCGCTGTAGCACCGCCGACTGGCGCTGCCGGGCCTGCTCGGCCAGCTCGTAGACCGCGCCCTCCACGCACCCGCCCGAGACACTGCCGACCGCCGTGCCGTCCGGCCCCACGAGCATTGCCGCGCCGGGCTGCCGAGGAGCCGATTTCCAGGTGCCGACGACCGTCCCGAGCCCGACCGTCTCACCGGCCAGCCACCAGGCCTCGAGATCGGCGATGACGTCACGCATGAGCGATCACATCCGCCAGGTTATGCAAAGCGTCCAGGGTGTGGCCGGCGAGCAGGTCGTCGATATGGGGCAGGGCCGCGCTCATCCCGACGGTCACAGGCGCGAAACCCTCCTTGCCGCGGTGCGGGTTCACCCAGACCACGCGATGCGCCAGCCGGGCCAGGCGCGCCATCTGCTCGCCGAGCAGGGCCGCGTCGCCGCGCTCCCACCCGTCGGAGGCGATCACCACCACCGCGCGGCGGGCCGTGCCGCGCTGGCCCCACAGGTCCAGGAACGCCTGGAGCCCCTCGCCGAGCCGGGTGCCGCCGCTCCAGTCGGGGATTGCCGTGCCGGCCGCGGCCAGGGCCTGTTGCGGATCGCGCAGCCGCAGTTGCCGGGTGACCCGGGTCAGCCGGGTGCTCACCGTGAAGATCTCCGCGGTGCGCGGGGCGACCCGGACGGCGGCATGCGCGAAGCGGAGCAGCACGTCCGCGTACGGGCTCATCGAGCCGCTGACGTCGATGACCAGCACGAGCCGGCGCGGTTTCACCCTGGGCCGGAGCCGGGCGAGGGCGGCGAGCTCGCCCCCGTCGCGGAGCATGGTGCGCACGGTGCGCGAGACGTCGATGCGGTCGCGGCCGCGCGGCCGGTGCCGGCGCGTGCGGCGGGTGCCGACGCGCGGCGCGAGCAGGGCGACGAGGTCGTCGATCTCCTGCCGTTCCGCGTCGCTCAGGCTGCTCAGGTCCCGGTGCCGCAGCACCTCGGTGTCGCTTGCCGCGCTGGCGAGCTGCGGCTCGCGCTCGTCCGGCTCCGCGTGCGCGGCGTCGCGCCTGGCCACCGGGCGCAGCTGCACGATCTGGCCGCCGCGCGCCGACGGTTGCCCGCCGGCCGGTGGCGGCAGCCGGCCGCCGAACCAGGCGTCGAACACCGCGTCGTAGCGGGGCAGGTCGTCGGGCTCGCCGCACAGTGTCAGCCGGCCCGTCCAGTACACGCGTTCCGGGTCGAGCGCGTCGACGTGGCCGAGCGCCTCGATCGCGGTCGCCAGCCGGGTGCTGTCGGCCGCCACTCCGTTCGCGCGAAGGGCGCGGGCGAAGCCGGTCATCGTGACGACCGGGTCGAGAAGGTCGGCCGGATCAACCACCGAGCAGGCTCGCGAGATCGCGCTGCACCCGCACGATGTCCTCGCGGTACTTCAGCGCAGCGCCGAGGGTGGCCTCCGCCATGGCCGGGTCGAGGCGCCGCGCGCCGAGCACGTGCAGGGCCTGCGTCCAGTCGATGGTCTCGGCGATCCCCGGCGGCTTGACCAGGTTCGCGGCCCGCAGCCGGGCGGCCGCGCCGGCCACGTCGTCGACCAGCTTCGCCGCGGCCTCCGGGATGCGGCGGCGCACGATGGCGACCTCCCGGGCGAAGTCGGGATGCGGCACCCAGTGGTACAGGCACCGGCGCTTCAGGGCGTCGTGCACCTCGCGGGTGCGGTTGGAGGTGATGACGACGAGCGGCGGGACGGCCGCGGCGATGGTGCCGAGCTCCGGGATGGTCACCGCGTTGTCCGCCAGCACCTCGAGCAGGAACGCCTCGAACTCGTCGTCGGCACGGTCGATCTCGTCGATGAGCAACACCGACGGCGCGTGCTCCAGTGCCTGCAGGATCGGCCGGGCGACCAGGAAGCGCCGGTCGTACAACGACGCTTCGAGCGCGGTGCGGTCGTCGGTGTCGGCAGCCGCCCGCAGGTGCAGGATCTGCCGCGGGAAGTCCCAGTCGTACAGCGCCTGGCTCGCCTCGATGCCTTCGTAGCACTGCAGCCGCACCAGCCGCGCCGCGGTCACCGTTGCCAGCGCCTGCGCGAGCGCCGTCTTCCCGACACCGGGGTCGCCTTCGAGGAACAGCGGGCGGCCCATCCGCAAGGCCAGGAACGCGGCGGTGGCGATCCCGATGTCGGGCAGGTAGCCGGCCTCTTCGAGCGCAGCCGCGACGGCGGGCGGATCGGCGAACTCGACCGGCGGCATGTACCGAGCATGGCCGGTTTCCGGGTCGCGCGCATAGTGTCGCCTCGTGAGCGACGCTCGCGGAGCGAACACTGGGCGTAGCGCTGGGCCAGGCGCACGTTCTCCGGCGCCGGTAGATCGGGTTGCCGCAGCCGTGCTGGCCGCCGGCGCGGGGGCGCGGATGGGTGGCCCCAAGGCGGAACTCGTGGTCGGCGGCGTGCGCCTGCTCGACCGCGCGGTCGAGACCGCGCGGGAGGCGGGCTGCGATCTGGTGCTCGCCGTCGTC
>JAVHVB010000527.1:0-6421 GCA_032160775.1 Pseudonocardiales bacterium
ACTCGCCGCGAGCGACGCAGCGCTCGGCCCGCAGGTCTACGGGAAGCCGGTCAAGGCCTCGCTGCCGGCGCACGACTTGTCGAGCTCGCACGACCGGCGCAACAACAGGGACTACCTGAGCTTCGGCGCGACGATCTGGAACGCGGGGTCCGGGCCGCTGGTGGTCGAGGGCTTCCGGGACGGCGCCAACCCGGTGATGAACGCCGTGCAGTACATCTACCAGAACGGCGTGCCGACGAGTTCGGAGCAGGTCGGCCAATTCGAGTTCGACACCCGCCGCGGCCACCACCACTGGCACATGGAGGACATCGCCGAGTACGACCTGCTCGACCACTCGGGCAACCGGGTCGTGCTCAGCTCCAAGCAGTCCTTCTGCCTCGCCCCGACCGATGGCATCGACTTGACCCTGCCGGGCGCCGACTGGCGACCGGACCAGGCCGGGTTGTGGAGTGCGTGCGCTGGCGACGACTCGATCTGGCTGCGCGAGGTGCTGCCGGCCGGTTGGGGCGACACGTACTTCCAGAGCGTGGCCGGGCAGTCGTTCAACATCACGAGCCTGCCGAACGGGCACTACAAGATCCGGGTCACGACCGACCCGGAACACAACCTGATCGAGACCAACTACGACAACAACGTCGGGCTGCTCGACATCACCCTCGGCGGCAAGTTGGGCCACCGCACGGTGCGCATCGACAGCTGACCGGCGGGCGTCAGCCGGCCACAGGCCGTTCGTCGCGCGTGGCGTGGCACCACTCGAGGAAGCGGGCCACCCCACGCACGACGGCCGCGCTGCGCAACGACGGGAACACGTCGAAAGCGTGCTGTGCGCCGGCGAGTTCGGCGTAGGCGACCGGGTTCTTCGCGTGCTCGCGCAACCGGTCGACGAAGGCCCGGCCGTCGGCGACCGGCACCAGCGTGTCGTTGGTGCCGTGCAGGACGAGGAACGGCGGCGCCTCCGCGCTGACGCGGTACAGGGGAGAGGCCGCGCGATAGTCGTCCGGATAGGTCGCCGACCGGCTCATCACGTACGGGCGCAGCAGGCTGTTCAGCCGTTGCCTGGTGTAGCGCTCGCCGCTCTCGTCGGTGAAGTCGTAGACGCCGTAGAACGACGCGCACGCCTGGATCGAGGTGTCGACGTCCTCGAAGCCTGGTTGCAGCGCAGGATCGTTGGCGGTGAGGGCCGTCATCGCGGCGAGATGCCCACCTGCCGACCCGCCGGAGACCGCGATGAACGACGGATCGGCGCCATACTCGGCGATGTTTTCTCGAATCCAGCGCACGGCTCGTTTCACGGCGACGATGTGCTCCGGCCAGCGGGCCCGGGGCGAGAGCGGGTAGTTCACCGCGACGCACACCCAGCCACGCGCGGCCATGTGCAGCATGAGCTGGTTGCCCTCCCACTCCTTGTTTCCCATTACCCAGCCGCCGCCGTGCACCTGCAGGAGCACCGGCGCATCCGGCGGGCTGTCCCGGTGGTGCAGTACGTCGAGCTCGTAACGCCGCCCGCCCGGTGCGTAGGCAAGGCGTCGCTTGCGGGTGACGCTGATGTCGCGCATCCGGAACGGCAGAGCCAGCGACTGCCACGGAGCGGACACGTCGTCGGGCAGCGGATCGCGCTTGATGGCCTCGCGGTAGCCGGCGCCGAGTGCTTCGACCAGGGCGTCCTCGATCTCGCCGGCGGCGCGCCGGCCGCGGGCGATCATCGTTGTGTACGCGGCCGCATTCGCGCCGGCGACCAGGAGCCCGGCCGCGGTGCGCCGGGTGCGCGCGCCGCGCGCCGCGTGCCATGCCGCGTCGGCCGCGGTCAGCGCGAGCAGGTGCGGGGCGAGCTCCACCGTCAACCAGCCGCTGAAGAACGCAGGCACGCTCGCCGGGCTGCCGGGCAGCGGTCGCAGGCCGTTGGCGGCAAAGCCCAACTGGATCAGCTGCCGCTTCAGAAACGCGCTCACCGCAGCTCGCAGCGCAGCAGGGCCCGGCTGGTATTAATGCTCACCCCCGCCATCGTAGTGAATTAGTAGAACGTGTTCTATCGTTTCAACTATGGAACGACTCAGTGGCCTGGACGCGAGCTTCTTGTATTTCGAGACCGGCTCGATGCTCATGCACGTCTGCGGCCTGCTGGTGCTCGACCAGTCCACGATGGAGGAGGACTACTCCTTCGACCGGATCCGCGAGACGTTGCGCCGGCGAGTCGGCAGCAACCCCAACTTCCGGCGCAAGCTGCACAACCCGGTCTTCAACCTCGACCACCCGGTGTGGATCGATGACGAGGAGTTCGACATCGAGCACCACGTCCGCCGCGCGACGGTCCCCGCGCCGGGCGGGCGGGAGCAGCTCGCGGAACTGTGCGGCGACATCGCCGCTCAGCCGCTCGACCGGGATCGACCGCTCTGGGAGATGTGGGTGCTCGAGGGCCTGGAGGACGGCTCCGTCGCGGTGATGACGAAGATGCACCACGCCACGGTCGACGGCGTCTCGGGCGCGAACCTGGTCTCCGAACTGTGCAGCCTGGAACCGGGTGCCGAACCGATCGCCGCCGGACAGCCCAAGCCGCCGACGCCGAAGCGGCCCAGCGACACGCGCATCTTCGTCGACGGCGCGCTGCGGCTGGCCCGGCGCCCGGTGAAGTTCGCCCGGCTGCTCCCCGGCACGCTGGGCGTGCTGCCGACCTGGATCGACCGGGCGCGCTCCGGCCGGGCCATGCCGGCACCGTTCACTGCACCGCGAACCTCGTTCAACGGCACCATCACCGGGCACCGCGCCGTCGCCTTCGCCCGGATGAACCTGGCGGACGTGAAGGAAGTCAAGAACGCCTTCGGCTGCACGGTGAACGACGTCGTCCTCACCATGTGCTCCGGCGCGCTGCGCAAGTACCTCGATGACCGCAACGAGTTGCCGGACACCTCGCTGGTGGCGATGGTGCCGGTGTCCGTGCACGGCAAGACCACCGCGCCCGGCACGAACAAGGTCTCCGGCATGTTCGCCGCTCTGGCGAGCGACATCGCCGACCCGGTCGATCGGCTCGCCACGATCGCCGAGCAGAACCTCGTCGCCAAGGAGCACCACAAGACGCTCAGCGCGTCGCTGCTCCAGGACTGGGCGCAGTTCGCCGCGCCGAACACCTTCGCCATGGCGGTGCGGGTCTACTCCCGCCTCCGGCTCGCCGAGCGGCACCCGGTGATCCACAACCTGGTGATCTCCAACGTGCCGGGCCCGCCGATGCCGATCTACTTCATGGGCGCCCGGATCAAGGGCTTCTACCCGTTCGGGCCGATCTTCCACGGCGCCGGCCTGAACGTCACGGTGATCTCGAACGACGGGCATCTGGACGTCGGCCTGATCGCCTGCCGGGAACTCGTTCCGGACGTGTGGGACCTCGCCGACGATCTGCCTATCGCGCTCGCCGAACTGCTCAGCGAAGCGCGCCGGCGCGGCTCGACACCGAAGCAACCGCAGCCAGCAACGCCGGCCTGAACCGGTCAGCCGCGAGCACGCACGCGATGTGCCCGGCGGCCACCTCGTAGCTGGTCGCCAGCGGTATCGCGCCGGCCATCGCCCGCTGCCGGGCCGGCGGGATCAGCCGATCGCGCGCCGTGACCACGACTGCGGCCGGCACGTCCACCTCGCCGATCCACGGCCGCGAGTCGAAGCGCGCAAGCACCGACGCGGCGCCCGCGACCGCCGCCCCAGGGGTGGCGCGGAACTGCCGCCACGCCCAGCGCTGGTCTGCCGTCTGGTCGAGTGCCTCGGCCACGACGCGGTGCTGGCGCTCGGCGAAGGCGGCGATCCGGGCGCCGGTCCGGCGTACGGCCTGCTGCCGGTGCTCCTCGGCGAAGTGGGTGGCGCCGGCGCACAACACCAGGCCGGCCACCCGGTCCGGGTGCCGGCGCCAGGTCAACTGGCCGACGAGGGTGCCCATCGAGTACCCGGCGACAAGGAAGCGGTCGATGCCGAGCGCGTCGGCGACCGCCGCGACGTCGTCGGCGCAGTCGTCCAGATCGAATTGGCCGTCCCGAATGCCCTGGCCGTGCCAGCGCTGGTCGTAGACGACGACGCGGTAGCGGCGGGTCAACGCCTCGATGCACGGATACCAGGTGAGCAGCCCGGTGCACGCCAACGCGTGCAGCAGGAAGAGCGGCGGCCGGTCGTCGTGCCCGCCGGTGTCGACGAGGTAGGTGGTGCCCCGGCCCGGGAGTTCCAGCACCCGTCCGGGCGGGATCGCCGGCACCGGGGGTGCCTTGAGCACCTTGCCGAGCAGATCCAGCGTCGTCGGCCGTGCCATCGATCCCTCCCGCGCCAGTCGTCACACTGCTTGCCGAGTCGCACCGCGTCCCCGATACTAGAACACGTTCTACTCAGCCCAGGGAGCGCGCGGTGGATTTCAGTCTCGACGAGACGCAGCGGGCGGTTGCGGACCTCGCGGCCACCGTGCTGCGCGCCGAACCGGACGACGGCCGGGTGCTGGCCGCGCTCGCGTCCCCCGCCGGCTACGACGAGGCGGCCTGGAAGGCGATGGGGCAGTCGGGCCTGCTCGCGCTGGCGCTCCCGGAGTCGGTCGGCGGCGACGGGATGGGGCCGCTGCCCACCGCGCTGGTGCTCACCGAGGTGGGCCGGCAGGTGCTGCCGCTGCCCGCGCTGGCCACGCTGGCACTCGGCGTGCTGCCGCTCGCCGCGCACGGCACCGACGAACAGCAGCAGCAACTGCTGCCCGAGGTCGCCGACGGGCGGGTTCTGACCGCCGCGCTGCGCGACGCTCCCGGCGCCCCGATCACCGTCGACGGCGAGCAGTACACCGGCACCCGGGTCGGCGTGCCGTATGCCGAGCAGGCACACCGGGTCCTCGTGCCCACCGGGACGGGAACGGCCGTCATCGACCCGCACGCCGAGGGCGTGACGCTGCACCGGACTCCGTCGTCGACCGGCGCGCCCGAGTACACGCTGCGTCTCGACCGGGCGCGGCCGGACTCGGTCGTCGCCGCCACGTCCGAGGACGTCGACCGGTTCGCGGTCGCCGGAGCGGCCGCGGTCGCGGACGGCGTGCTGGCCGGCGCGCTCGCCCTCACCGCAGCGCACCTGCGCACGCGGCACCAGTTCGGCCGTCCGCTCGCCACCTTCCAGGCGGTCGCCCAGCAGGTCGCCGACGTGTACGTCGTCGCGCGCACCGTGCATCTGGCCGCGGTCTCCGCGGCGTGGCGGCTCGACGTCGGCCGGGACGCCGACGCCGACCTCGCGGTCGCGGCCTACTGGCTCGCCGCCGAGCTGCCCAAGGCGTTGCAGGTGTGTCATCACCTGCACGGTGGGCTCGGTGTGGACATCACCTACCCGCTGCACCGCTACTACTCGCAGGCCAAGGACCTCGCCCGCTTCGTCGGCGGCGCGGCGTACCGCCTCGACCGGCTCGGAGCCTGACGTGTACCTGGAACTGACCGCCGAGCAGGCCGCTCTGCAGCAGACGCTGCGCGATTACTTCGCCGCTGTCGTGACAGCGGACGAGGCTGACGCGATGCTCGTCGCCCGGCACGGCGACACCTACCGGCGCGTGGTGAAACGGATGGGCGACGACGGCTGGCTGGGAGTGGGCTGGCCGGCCGAGTACGGCGGGCACGGCTTCGGCCAGCTCGAGCAGCAGATCTTCGTCAACGAGGCGTCCCGGCGTGACGTGCCGCTGCCCTACGTCACGCTGCAGACCGTCGGCCCGGTGCTGCAGGTGCACGGGACCCCCGCGCAGAAGGAATTCTTCCTGCCGAAGATCCTCTCCGGCGATCTGCACTTCGCGATCGGCTACACCGAGCCCGAGGCGGGTACCGACCTCGCCTCGCTGCGTACCACCGCGGTGCGCGACGGGGACCACTATGTGGTCAACGGTCAGAAGGTCTTCACGACCGGCGGCCACGACGCGGACTACATCTGGCTGGCCTGCCGCACCGACCCCGCTGCGCCGAAGCATCGCGGCATCTCGATCCTCATCGTCGACACCCGCGACCCGGGCTTCTCATGGACGCCGACGATCACCGCCGACGGCGCGCACCACGTCAACACCACCTACTACTCCGACGTCCGGGTGCCGGTCGACATGCTCGTCGGCAAGGAGAACGAAGGCTGGCGGCTGATCACCTCGCAGCTCAACCACGAACGGGTGATGCTCGGCCCGGCCGGCAAGCTCGCCGGGTTGTACGAACGGGTTCGCGCGTGGGCGCAGTCCCGCGGTCTGCTCGACGAGACCGACGTGCGGCATGCGCTCGCCGAGACCAAGGCGATCACCCGGATCAACGAGTTGCTCAACTGGCAGGTCGCCGCGCGCGACGGCGATGTCGACGTGGCCGATGCCTCGGCCACCAAGGTGTTCGCCTCCGAGCGCGCGCAGCATGTCTTCCGGCTGCTCGAGTCGGTCGTCGGCCGTTACGGCGACCCGGCCGACGAC
>JAVHVB010000528.1:0-11835 GCA_032160775.1 Pseudonocardiales bacterium
GCCCTTCTCGAAACGTCGCACAACGACTGTGACAGTAATACCGTCACCGTCTCGAGAGGAAGGGCAGCACCGCCGTCAGCAGCTCTGTCGGCTGGTCGACCTGCGGGCAGTGCCCGCAGCCGCGCAGCACCACCGCGTCGTCCTTGGGATGTGACAGCCCGCGCAACACCCGCGCGGGCGTGAGCATGTCCCGCGAGCCGAACACGAGCTGCACCGGCACGGTGGCGCTCGCGACGAGTGTGGCCAGCTCGGCGGTGCGCAGCTCGTCGAGCAGCGCGCGGCCCAGCGGCAGCAGGGACGGGATCCGCTCGCGGATGGCGTACGGCGAGACGAAGCCCTTCCGCACGCTCGGATCGAGGGCGCCCGGCCGCGCGGCGGCGATGTGTGTGTAGAACCAGCCGAGGCCGTACTGCGCGGTGCCCTGCGGCAGGCTGCGCAGGCCGGTGCGCAGCGCAACCTCGGCCGGCCGGGACATCGCCAGCCGCCAGAGCCGAGGCACCGTGCGCAACGAGGGCATGTCGATGAGCACGATCCGGTCGGCGAGTTGCGGGAAGCGCGCGGCGAACAGCAGCGAGACCACCGCGCCCATCGAGTTGCCCATCAACGACACCGGCCCGGTGACGCCCTCGGCGTCCAGCACGTCGCGGACGGTCTGGACGTAGCAGGCGAGCAGCGGTCGGGTCCAGGGGCGGGTGGTCGCGCCGAAACCGGGCAGGTCGATGGCGATCACCCGGTGGTCGACCGCCAGCCGCGGAACGACGCGGTTCCACGTCGTGGCGTTGTCGGCGAACCCGTGCAGCAGCACGAGCGTGTGCTCCCGGTCGCCGGTGACGGCGTAGTTCACGCCGTCGACGAGCGACTCGACTGCAACGGCCCCCATTGCCCGCATGCGGTATGCATACCCCGGCGTACGGTGCGTCGCACGTCCAACGCGCCGCCTGGCGTGAATCGGATGATCCGTGTTTGGCGTCCGGCGCGGTCGGACGACTGGGCGCGGGACTCGCCGGAATTCGCTCAGCTCCCCCGGCTCAGGTGGGCAACTGCCAGGTGAAGTTGAACTTCGAGTCCAGCCATTCGACGTCCACGCTGTGGAAGGTGATGTGCACGGAGTCGGTCATGCCGCTGCCGGACAGACCCACGTGGTAGTGCACGATCTCGACACCGGTGAACGTGACGACAAGGTCCACGTATTCCCCACCGCTGGGGCTCGTCGCGACGCCCTCGATCGTGACAGTCAGGCCGGTCGTCTTCTGCACGAAGTTCTTCAGCAGGTGCGGCGAGTGAGCCCCGCCCGGCATGGTCAGTGTGACGACCTCCGGCGTTGGCGTGCCGCCGTTGTTGTCGCCACCGAAGCTCGCCGATGTCAGCGAGATGTTCTTCGGGCCAAAGTTCGAGAACGACACGTGGAACTTCTTGACCCTCGGCAGCGGGGTCGCCTGCGCGTCAGCCTCGTTCGCGCTCGTGAGCGCCATGGCGCCGACGAGCGCACCCATCCCGATCGCGCTGCCGCGCAGTACGTTGCGCCGGCTCGCCCCTTCGACTTCCTCGGCCATTGGCTTCCTCCTCGCGCAAGGTTGATGCGCGAAAGTATGTGCCTACTCGAGAGCTGCGCGCATCCGGACCAGTGACCGATCACGGCCGAGGAGTTCCATCGACTCGAACAGTGGTGGAGACACCGTGCTGCCGGTGATCGCGACGCGCACCGGGCCGAACGCGTTGCGCGGCTTTAGCCCGAGCCCCTCGACCAATGCCGATCGCAGCGCTGCTTCGATCTCCGCGGCCGTCCACGCGGTGAGCGGCTCGAGCGCGCCGATCGTCGCCTCGACCACCGGCCGGCCGGCGTCGCCGAGCTGCTTCGCCGCAGCAGCCTCGTCCACCACGAAGTCGGCGTCGCCGGCGAAAAGAAAGCCCATCATGGCCAGGCCCTCGGCGAGGGTCGCGACCCGCTCCTTGACCAGCGGCGCCGCGGCCTCGACCACCTCGGCAACGACGGCCCGGCCGACGTGCGCCGCGTGCGCGATCAGCCGGCGGGCGAACTCCGCGTCGTCGAGCTCGCGGAGGTAGTGCCCGTTGAGCCAGTCGAGCTTCTGCAGATCGAACACCGGGCCGACGGTGTTGACGTTCGCCCAGTCGAAGGTCGCGCTGAACTCCGCGAACGAGAAGATTTCCGATTCGCCCTGCGGCCCGTAGCCGAGCAGCGCGAGAAAGTTGAGCAGCGCCTCGGGCAGGTAGCCCTGCTCGACGAACCAGGTCAGCCGCGCCGCCGGGTTCTTCCGCTTCGAGATCTTCGACTTGTCGGTGTTGCGCAGCAGCGGCATGTGCGCGAACGCCGGCTCCGGCATGTCGAGCCAGCGGTAGAGCAGCAGATGCTTCGGCGTGGACGAGATCCACTCCTCGCCGCGGACCACATGCGTGATGCCCATCAGGTGGTCGTCGACGACGACGGCGAGGTGGTAGGTCGGGAAGCCGTCGGCCTTGAGGATCACCTGGTCGTCCGGCCGCGGCGCGGACACCTCGCCGCGGATCACGTCGGTGAAGGTGAGCGGCGGGTCGTCGGGGATGAGCATGCGTACGACCGGGGTGTCAGTGGCTCCCCCGAGCGCTTTCCGTTCCTCCGCGGTCTTGCCGAAGCAGAGCCGGTCGTACCCGGTCGGCAGCTTGTTCGCCCGCTGCTTCTCGCGCATTTCCCCGAGCCGCTCGGGGGTGCACCAGCAGTGGTAGGCATGACCGTCGGCGAGCAGTCGTTCGACGAACGGTTGGTAGGTGTCGAGCCGTTCGGACTGCCGGTAGGGGGCGAAGGGGCCGCCGACGTCCGGGCCCTCGTCCCAGGTCAGGTTCAGCCAGCGCAGCGTGTCGAAGATCTGCTGCTCGCTGTCGGCCTGGAACCGGGCGCGGTCGGTGTCCTCGATCCGCAGCACGAACTGGCCGCCGTGCCGCCGCACGAAGCCCAGGTTGAACAGGGACATGTAGGCGGTGCCGACATGCGGGTCTCCGGTCGGCGACGGCGCAACCCGAAGCCGAGGGGGGTGCTCGGTCATGTTGCGACGACCGGGTTGCTCAGCGTGCCGACGCCGTCGATCTCCACCGTGACGGTGTCGCCGGCCACGATCGGCCCGACGCCCTCGGGCGTGCCGGTGAGAATGACGTCGCCGGGCAGGAGGGTCATGACCTCGGAGACGAAGGCGACCTGCTTCGCGATGTCGTGGATCATCTGGCTGGTGCGTCCGTCCTGCTTGATCTCGCCGTTGACCCGGGTGACGATCCGGAGGTCGCTCGCGTCGAGCACGGTCTCGACCCACGGGCCGATCGGGCAGAACGAGTCGTAGCCCTTCGCGCGGGTGAACTGGACGTCGGAGCGCTGCTGGTCGCGCGCGGTCACGTCGTTGGCCGCCGTGTAGCCGAACACGTGGCGCAGCGCGTCCTCAGCGGCGACGTTGCGCGCCGGCGTCCCGATGACGACGGCCAGTTCTCCCTCGTAGTGCACCTCGGCGCTCGACGGGGGCAGCCGGATCGCGTCGCCGTCGCCGATCACCGACGTGGAGGGCTTCAGGAAGATCAGCGGAATGTCAGGAGGCGCCTCGCCGCCCATTTCCTTGGCGTGCGCGGCGTAGTTCTTGCCCAGCGCCACGACCTTGCTGGGCAGGAACGGCGACAGCAGCCGGACATCGGGCAGCGCCCAGCGGTCGCCGGTATAGGTGATCGGGCCAAAGGGGTGCCCGTCGATCGCTGCCACGGTGAGCGCGTCGACCTGGGCCCCGGTCGCTCCTTCGACGATCCCCCACGCGACGCCGGCCTCGGCCGAGGCGGATCCGGGATGGACGAAACGGGCGACGCGCACGGGTCCTCACGCTACCTGCACGCGCAGTGGCGAGTCCGATCTGCCCTCGGCCGGATCGGTCGGCATAATCGATGCCGTGTCGTCACCGCTGTCCGAGATCGACGTCGAGAAGCGCCGCCAGGTAGCGGCGACGCTCGGCCTGTTCGCGATGCTGTTCATCGCGATCGGCGCGGTCGCGGCGACCGGTGCGGCGACCGCGGTCATCAAGGGCTTCGTCGCCGTCGCGCTGCTCGTCGCGGTGGTGCTCGGGCTGCTCGCGTGGGGCGTGCTGCGCTCGATCAAGCTCGATCTCGCCGATCAGCGGCTCGACGCCACCATCGAGTCGGCCGTCCGCGCCTCCGGCCGGTCGATGTGCGACTGCGGGCACGAACACGACCCTGATGAGATGCACATCGTCGGAGACGATCGTGGGCATTTCGTCGGAGACGATCGTGGGCATCTCGTCGGAGACGATCGTGGGCATCTCGTCGACGGCGAGGGGCAGCACGTCAGCGGCACTACGCGGCGGGCTGCGGCGGCGCAGTGCGCGCACGACGGCGCCGGCGCCGAATGCGCCCACTCCTGTGACACGTGCGTGCTCGCCACGATGCGTCCGTTGCCCAACCGGACGCGCGCCGAGCGGCTGGGTCACACCGCGGGCGCGGCGCCCAGCAACCCGTAGCGAACCGCGTCGTGCAGCGCGAGCCAGGACGCCTCGATCACGTTGCCGTGCACGCCGACAGTGGTCCACTCCCGCTCGTGATCGGTCGTCTCGATCAGCACCCGGGTGACCGCGTCGGTGCCGTGCTTGCCGACCATGATGCGGACCTTGTAGTCGGTGAGCTCGATCTTGGCCAGCTGCGGATAGGCGCGTTCGAGCGCCTTGCGCAGTGCCCGGTCCAGGGCATTGACCGGACCGTTGCCCTCTTCGGTCGAGATCACCCGGCGGCCGCCCGCGTGGAGCTTGACGGTCGCCTCACTGACCAGCGTGCCGTCCTCACGCCGGTCGATGATGACCCGGTAGGACTCGACGGTGAACGGAGATGTCGTCTGGCCGAGCTCGTCGCGGAGCAGTAGCTCGAACGAGGCGTCAGCGGCTTCGTAGGACCAGCCCGCGGCCTCGCGCTCCTTGACCCGCTCGACGACGGTCCCGACGACGTCCGGCCGCCCGCTGATGTCGACACCGAGCTCGGCCGACTTCAACTCGACGGAGGCCCGGCCAGCCATCTCGGTGACCAGGATGCGTTGGTTGTTGCCCACGATCGCCGGGTCGAGGTGGTTGTAGAGCTCCGGGTCGACCTTGATCGCCGACGCGTGCAGCCCCGCCTTGTGCGCGAACGACGACGACCCGACGTAGGGGGCGTGCGTGTCCGGGGCGAGGTTGGCGATCTCGGCGATCGCATGTGACACCCGCACCATCTCGGCGAGACAGCCCGCAGGTAGGACGTCTCGGCCCATCTTGGTGACGAGCCCGCCGAGGACGCTGAAGATGTTCGCGTTGCCGGCGCGTTCGCCGTACCCGTTGGCGGTGCCCTGGACGTGAGTCGCGCCGGCATCCACTGCGGCCAGGGTGTTGGCCACTGCGCAACCCGTGTCGTCCTGGGTGTGGATACCGAGCCGGATGCCGGCGCGACTCATCACGTCCGACACGACATCGTGCACACCCATCGGCAGCATGCCGCCGTTGGTGTCGCACAGGACGCCGACATCGGCACCTGCTCCGGCGGCCGCGTCGAGTACCCGGACGCCGTAGTCCCTGTCGTGCTTGTAGCCGTCGAAGAAGTGCTCGCAGTCGAGGAAGACTCGGCGGCCCTCGGCGCGCAGGAAAGCCACCGTGTCGCGCACCATCGCGAGGTTCTCGTCCAGCGTGGTGCGCAGGGCGCGCTCGACGTGCCAGACATCGGACTTCGCGACCAGCGTGACGACCGAGGCCTGCGAGGCGAGCAGAGCGCGGACCTGCGCGTCGTCCTCGACCCGGACGCCGGCCTTCCGGGTGGCACCGAACGCGACGAGCACCGCGTGCCGCAGTACCAGCTCGCCGGCAGCTGCCCGGGCGAAGAATTCCGTGTCCTTGGGCATTGCGCCCGGCCAGCCGCCCTCGATGAACCCGACGCCGAGGTCGTCGAGCAGCCGGGCGACCGCCAGCTTGTCGGTCACCGAGTAGGTGATGCCCTCGCGCTGGGCGCCGTCGCGCAGCGTCGTGTCGAAGACGTGGAAGTCGTCGGTCTGCATCTGCGTCGTCCTCAGGTCGATGTGCTGCAAAACAAAAGACCCCCCGCGGATGCGGGAGGTCTGCGCGTCGGTGGTGCTGCGGCCGACGCGCTACTCGATAATGCTGCTTGCGGGCGAACTCAGGAACTGCACGTCGCCGAGTGTGCCACACGCCGTCGGTTTTGGCGTCTCGGGCGGCTATTTGACGCCGGGACGCCAAACCGGGTCAGGAGGCGGCGGCCTTGGCGAGGCGCTCGCCGATCTCGCTCGTACTGCCGGGCCGTTTCGCATCGCGGTTGGCCAGGTCCGCGGCGACCGCAGCCTCGACCTTCGCCGCGGCCTCCGCCTGCCCGACGTGCGCGAGCAGCATCGACACCGAGAGCACCGCGGCGGTCGGGTCTGCCAATCCCTTCCCGGCGATGTCCGGCGCGGAACCGTGCACCGGCTCGAACATCGACGGGTTGGTGTGGCTGACGTCGAGGTTGCCGCTGGCCGCGAGCCCGATACCGCCGGCGATCGCCGCGGCCAGGTCGGTGATGATGTCGCCGAACAGGTTGTCGGTGACGATCACGTCATAACGTCCCGGGTCGGTGACCAGGTAGATCGTCGCCGCGTCGACGTGGTTGTAGGCGACGGTGACGTCCGGGAACTGCTCGCCAACCCGGTTCACCGTGCGGAACCACAGGTCACCCGCATGGGTGAGGACGTTGTTCTTGTGGACGAGGGTGAGGTGCTTGCGCGGCCGGGCCTGCGCCCGCGCGAACGCATCACGCACCACGCGCTCGACGCCGTAGGCGGTGTTGACGCTGACCTCGGTGGCGATCTCGTGCTCGGTGCCCTTGCGCAGCGTGCCGCCGTTGCCCGTGTACGGGCCTTCGGTCCCCTCCCGGATCACCACGAAGTCGATCTCCGGGTCGCCGGCGAGGGGGCTGGCCACGCCGCGGTAGAGCCTGGCCGGGCGCAGGTTGACGTGGTGGTCGAGTTCGAAGCGCAGCCGCAGCAGCAGGCCGCGTTCGAGCACTCCCGGCGGCACGGTGGGGTCGCCAACCGCGCCGAGCAGGATCGCGTCGGCGCCGCGGATCTCGTCCAGCACCGAGTCGGGCAGCACCTCGCCGGTGCGGTGCCAGCGGGCGGCGCCGAGGTCGTACTGCGTCCTCTCGACCCCGGGAAGCACTGCGTCGAGGACCCGCAGCGCTTGTTCGGTGACCTCGATGCCGATTCCGTCACCCGGGACGACCGCCAGTTTCATGCGGCAACCCTAACCGAGGCTCAGGGCCGGCTCTCAACCAGTGGACTACCGGTCTCACTATCCGGGACGTAGGACGGCAGCTCGCGCTGCCAGCGCAAGGGCGAGAGGTACACCGGGAGCCACGTCAGCGCGGTCCCGATCGCGGCGATCAGCAGCGTCTCGCGTACCCCGACCGTCTCACCCAGCACTCCCCCGAGCAGGCCGCCGACCGGCATCGTCCCCCACACCAGGAAGCGCATCGTCGCGTTCATCCGGCCGAGCAGGTGGTGCGGGCACAAGCCCTGGCGGAAGCTCACCTGGGTGATGTTGTAGACGACGACCAGCCCCCACCAGAAGATCTGGCCGACGGCGAGCAGCACCAGCGTCCAGTCCTTGTGCACGAACGGCACGATGAAGCCGACGGGCGCGGCGGCCAGGATCGAGAGCCAGATCGTCGGCCCCTGACCGAACTTCTTGGCGATCCGATCCGCGAGCAGCGACCCCACCAGCCCGCCGATGGCCGAGGTCGCCATGATCAGCCCGATGATCCCGGGCGAGACGCCGAGCTGGCCGGCGAGCAGGACGTAGAACACGGCGAACGCCATCGAGGAGCACAGGTTGGAACTGCCGGTGCACATCGCGATCGCCCGCAGCATCGGGTTCTTGACGACGAACACGACGCCCTCTTTGATCTCCCGGCCGAGGTGGCGGTCCGGTTTCGGCGTCGGCTTCGGCGGGCGCGTCTTGATCGCGCCGACCCAGGCTGCCGACCACAGGAAGCTCACCGCGTCGACGACCATCGCGCCGGGCGCACTGAACACCTGGATGAGCACCCCACCGAGGCTCGGCCCGGCGATCTGGCTCACCGACTCGCTGGCCTGCAGCTTGGCGTTGCCCTCCACGAGGTCGCCGCGATCGATGAGGTCCGGCAGGTAGGACTGATAGGCCACGTCGAAGAACACCGTCGACACGCCGGCGACGACCGCCACGACGTACAGCTGGCCGATGGTCAGCGCGTCGAGGGCATACGCGAGCGGGATCGAGCCGAGCGCCGCGGCCCGCACCAGGTCGTTCACGATCAGCACCGACCGGAACCGCATCCGGTCGACCCACGCGCCGGCCGGCAGCCCCACGATGAGGAAACCGATGGTGTCCAGCGCGGTCAGCAGACCGACCTCGAACGTCGTGGCGTGCAGGACGAGGATCGCGACCAGCGGCAGTGCGATGAAGGTGACCTGCGTGCCGAACTGGCTGACCGTCTCGCCGATCCACAGCCGGCGGAACTCCAGGTGGTGCCACAGCCCGCCGCGGCGCGGCCCGCTCGGCTCGGCCGCGACGGGCCGTGCGTCCTCGATCGTCACGGAAAGAGAGCCTGCGCCAGTGATTGGGAAATGTCAATCAGTTATCGTGTGTCGCATGCCCAACAGGCACCGAGCGACCGCGACGCCGACGCCGACCCTCACCGACCGCGCCGCCACTGCCGAGCGGCGGCCGGCCACCGACGAGGAGGCGCGCACGCTGGCGTCGACGCTGCGGATGCGGATCCTGCGCATCTGCCTGCACGAGGCGCACACGAACAAGGAGATCGCGTCGATCCTCGACCGGGATGCGGCGACCACGCTGCACCACGTCCGCCGGCTCGTCGACACCGGCTTCCTGGAGGCGCAGCCGGTGCGTCGCGGCACCCGCGGCTCGCGGGAGATCCCCTACCTCGCCACCGGCAAGTCGTGGCGACTGGAGACGCCGGCCAAGGACCGCGTCCTCGTCGACGCGTTCCTCGAGGAGATGGCCCTCGTGCCGGCCGAGCAGCTCGAGACCGCCCGGCTCGGACTCCGGCTGCCCGAAGACGTCAAGGACGAGTTGCTCGAGCGCCTCGGCTCGCTGTGGGAGGAGTACCGGGCGCGCTCGGACACGGAGAACAGCGGCCCGGCCTGGTCGATGTTCTTCGCCATGCACCCCGACCCGAACCACCCGGACATCGTTTAGGCGTCGCGTCGTCGTAGCAGGACGACCGCGACAACGGTGAGCAGCACGGCGAGGGCGGCGAAGATGCCGAACTCGATCCACTGGAACGTCCAGTACCGGCCGGCCGGCTGATAGGTCTGGCGCAACTGATAGCCGAGGCGATCCAGGCAGGCGTCGCTCGCGGGACGGCTGGAGCCGGACGCGCACTGCTCCGGCATCCGGATCGCCCCGCCGAGCACCCGCCCGTGCAGGAGGATGTCGCTGCCGACATTCAAGGAGCCGGTAGGTGGCCCGAACCCCTTCGACAGTCCGCTCAATGTGCTGACCGGTGCCATGTAATGCGGCCGCAGGAACAGCTCGACGACCATCCGCACGCCGATGTAGCCGCCGACCGTGGTCGCCATGGCGGGGAGCGCGCGCCGCCAGATCACGCCGGACGCGAGGCCCAGCGCGGCGGCGAAGATCGTGTACCCGACGGGGGCAACGCCCTGGATGTCGAACTGCAGCCCACCGAAGCGGCTCTCCAGCGTCGCGTTCCGCGTGCTCGACCACCAGGTGACCAGGCCCGATACCGCGGCGCCGGACAGCAGCGCGGCGGCGAAGAGGGTGATCAGCTTGCTGCCCAGCCACCGTCGCTTGGTGACGGTCTGCGTCCACACGAGCGCGACGGTGCCGGTCTCGAGTTCCCGGCCGACGATGACGGCACCCCAGAAGAGCCCGATCACCGCCGGGACGAGGATGGTGAGGTCGACGAGGGTGTTCACGTTCTCGTAGCCGTTGAGCAGATCGCCGCCGCACCGGTCGGACGCGCGGCACGCGGTGAACGCGGCGTGCAGGCTGCTGCCGGTGACGAGCACGGGGATCGCGAACGCCCCCAACAGGATCGCCGCGATCGCCGCCTGCGCGCGGTGCTGTCGCCAGAGCAGCCACGTCATGCTGACACCTCGCTTCGAGCTGCCTTTGCCGGTTGCTCGGCGCCGAGGCCGAGATAGGCGAGCATGATCTCTTCGAGGTTCAGCTCCTCGACCTGCCAGTTCGGGTCGTGCAGCGGCCCGTCGAGGCGTACCCACAGGCTCACCTGGCGCTGCGTGCGCTCACTGTGCAGGACGGTGTGGTCCCGCTCGATCGCCGACGTGTCCCGCCGCGGCCCGACGAGCAGCCGGTGCTCGGCCAGCACGGAGTCGAGGTCGGCAGCCAGCATCGTGCGGGACTCGGCGAGCACGACGAGGTGGTCGCAGACGCGTTCGAGGTCGGCGACGAGGTGGCTGGACAGGATCACGGTGAGCTCGCCGTCGGCCACCGCCTCGGCGAGGGTGCTGAGGAAGCTGCGCCGCGCCAACGGGTCGAGCGCCGCGACCGGTTCGTCGAGCATGAGGACGCGCGGGCGCTTCGCGAGGGCGAGCGCAAGCGCGACCTGCGCACGTTGCCCGCCGGACAGCGTGCCGACCCGCTGGTCGAGCGGGATCCGCAGCGTGCCCAGGCGGTCGCGGGCCGCAGGGTCGTCCCAGCGCCGGTTGAGGTGCGCCCCCATCCGGAGGTGGTCCTCGACACTCCACCGGCGATACAACGGGACGTCCTGCGCCAAGTAGCCGATCTCGCCGAGGAATTCGGCGCTGTCCCGGGGGACCTGCCCGGATACCGCCGCGTGGCCGGCGCTCGGCCGGCTGAGGCCGGCGAGGAGCCGCAACAGGGTGGTCTTCCCCGCGCCGTTCGCGCCGACGAGACCGCAGACGCGACCCTGCGGCACGGCGAACGTGCAGTCGCGCAGTGCCCACTTCGAGCCGTACCGCTTGCCCAGGCCGTCGGCCGCGATGGCGACGCCGTCCGGTGCGGTTGTCATGCGATCGCCTCGTTCTCGCTCGTCGCGAGCACCGCGCGGACCATGCTCTCGATGTCCGCATCGGCCAGCCCCGCGCGTCGCGCCTTGCCCACCCACGCCGTGAGCGCGCGCTTGAGCGCGGCCTGCTCGTTCGGGGGCGGGCCGTCCGGGCGCCGCGTCACGAACGTGCCGACGCCTTGCCGGCCCTCGACCAGGCCCAGTCGTTCGAGGTCGCGATAGGCCTTCAGCACGGTGTTCGGGTTGATCGCCAGCGAGCCGACGACCTCCTTCACCGTCGGCAGCCGGTCACCGGGCCGAAGCACTCCGTTCAGCAGCGCCTGGCGCACCTGCTCGACGATCTGGACGTAGGGCGGCAGGTTCGAATGCGCCGCGAGGTGGAACGTGATCACGTCAGATACCTACTTACCTAGATGACTAGATAAGTAGAACGCGTGCGGCGGGCGACCGCAAGTAAGAATTGCCTCAGCGTGCGGCGGTTCCCTCGGTGTAGTCGTCGTCGGACTCGACCCAGCTCATCAGCCCGCGCAGCTTGCGCCCGGTGTCCTCGATCGGGTGCTGCTCGCCCTTCGCGCGCAGCGCCTTGAACTCCGGGGCTCCGGCGTCCTGGTCGGCGATGAACCGCTCGGCGAACGCGCCGCTCTGGATGTCGGCGAGCACGGCCTGCATGTTCTCCTTCACCCGCGGGTCGATGACCCGCGGACCGGACACGTAGTCGCCGTACTCGGCGGTGTCCGACACCGACCAGCGCTGCTTGGCGATGCCGCCCTCGTACAT
>JAVHVB010000529.1:0-3579 GCA_032160775.1 Pseudonocardiales bacterium
GGCCTCTGCTTGCTCGGCGTCCGGGGCTTGCTCGGCGTCCGCGGCTTGCTCGGCGTCCGCGGCCGGCTGCCCGTCGGCGCGCTGTTCCTCTTCGGCGCGCCGGCGGAGATTCTCGGCAACCTCGTTCTCCCAGGACTCGATCGCGTGGGCGGTGTCGATCTCGAACTCGAAGCGCGCCGTCATGTCCTCGGTGATGTCGGCCGCGTCCACGTAGTACTGATCGTACCAGCGGCGCAGTTGGTAGACCGGCCCGTCCTCCTCGCACAGCAACGGGTTGTCGATCCGCGTCTTGTTCTGCCAGATCGCGACGTCCTGCTCGAATCCGGACTTGAAGCTGCGCGCGAACTTGCCGGCGATCGTGTTGGCCATCTCGCGGTCGACGCCGGGCAGCTTCTTCACCATCACGCCGTACTGCAGCATGAAGTTGTTCTGGTCGATCGGGTAGTGGCAGTTGACCAGGATCGACTCGACCGAGGTGCCGCGGAAGTCGTTCCACAGCCAGTTGATCATGTAGGAGGGGCCGAAGTAGGACGCCTCCGACTTGAGCAGGTTGTCCTCCCCGGCGTACTGGCTACCGGTCTTCTTGTTTCCCATGACGATGTCCGGGCGGCCGCGCGACTCCATGAACTGGGTCGCGACGTGGCCCTCGAAGACGTTCTTGAAGTACGTCGGGAAGGCGAAGTGGACGTAGTAGAAGTGCGCCATGTCGGAGACGTTGTCGATGATCTCCCGGCAATTCGAGCCCTCGACGAGCAGCGTCGTCCAGATCCAGTCGCTCCAGTCCTCGGAGCCGACCGACTCGATCTCGGGGATGTCCTGCTCCGGGATCGGCGGGTTGCCCTCGGGGTCGTTCCAGACGAACAACATCCCGTTCTTCTCGATCGTCGTCCACGCGCGGGTGCGGGCCCGCAGCGGGACGCGCTTGGCGTACGGGATGCCGACGCAGCGGCCCTCGGGAGACCAGCGCCAGTCGTGGAACGGGCAGGCGATGTTGCCGTCCTTCACCGTGCCCTGGGTGAGGTCACCACCCATGTGCCGGCAGTAGGCGTCGAGCACGGCGAGCTTGCCGTCGCCGGCACCGTCCGTGGAGTCGGCGGACTGGAAGATGACCAGCTTGCTGCCGAACGCCTGGATGGCGTGCGGTTTGCCGTCCTTGAACTCATCGACCAGGCCGAGGCAGTGCCACCCGCGGGCGTAGCGCTCCGGCAGGTCGCCGGAGTCGATGGTGCGTACGCTGCCGTCATTCGACGGCGTCGTCGCCTGCGTCATGGTTGCTCCAACGGTGTCTCGCGTAGGTGGAACACGTTACAGAAATGCTCTCGCACTGGCTACTGTCACGCAAGCTGTTCCTTGCCGAACCCGCGCCCCGCGAGCGCTTCCAGGCGTATCGACACAGACGAGAACTTGTTCTAGTCTTGCGTGCATGACAGCCTCCGCGGGAAGTGCCGACGGCGTCCTCGACGCTGTGCGTGACCTGTTGCCAGCTCTCCGGGAGCGTGCCCAGGAGACCGAGGACGCACGCCGCGTCCCGGACGAGAACATCAAGGGCCTGCAAGACACCGGGTTCTTCCGGCTGCTCCAGCCGCGCCGCTACGACGGGCTCGAGGCGTCTCCGGTCGACTTCTACCGGGGTGTGCGGCTGGTCTCCAGCGCGTGCGGCTCGACCGGCTGGGTGTCCTCGGTGCTCGGCGTGCACCCGTGGCAGCTCGCCATCTACGACGACCGCGCCCAGCAGGAGGTGTGGGGCAGCGACTCGTCGACGCTCGTGTCGTCGTCGTACGCGCCGATGGGCCGGGCGACACCGGTCGACGGCGGGTTCACCTTCACCGGCCGGTGGAGCTTCTCCTCCGGCTGCGACCACGCCCAGTGGGTGTTCCTCGGTGGCCTCGTCCTCGGCGAGGAGGGCACGCCGGTCGACTTCCGCACCTTCCTGCTGCCGCGCGCGGACTACGAGATCGAAGACGTGTGGGACACCATCGGCCTGCGCGGCACCGGCTCCAACGACATCATCGTCAAGGATGTCTTCGTCCCCGAGTACCGCACGCTGTCGTTCATGGACACCGGCCGCTGCTTCGGACCGGGCCAGGCCGTCAACGAGTCCGCGCTCTACAAGTTGCCGTTCGCCTCGGTGTTCTCCTGCTCGATCTCGGTGCCGATCATCGGCATGGCGCAGGGCGCCTACGACGCCTACGTCAGCTGGACCAAGGACCGGGTGCGCGCCTCGACCGGTGGCAAAGCCGCCGACGACTCGTTCAACCAGATCCGGATCGCCGACTCGGCCGCCCAGCTCGACGCTGCCGTCATGCAGATCGAGCGCAACATCAACGAGGAGCTCGAGTACGTCGGGCGTGGCGACAAGGTGCCGATGTCGCTCCGGGTGCGGGTCCGCCGCGACCAGGTGAACGCGACAGCGGCGGGTATCAGCGCCGTCGACCGGCTGTTCGAGAGTGCCGGCGGGCGCGCCTTGCGCAGCGGCACACCGATCCAGCGGTTCTGGCGCGACGCGCACGCGGGGCGGGTGCACGCGATCAACGACCCGGAGAAGGTGCGCGTGATGTACGGCCAGTTCGAGCTCGGCCTCAAGGTCCAGGACGCCTGGCTCTGACCATGACCGCCGTATTGGACGCAGAGACGACCAGCCGGTTCGCGGACCTGCCGTCCGGGCTGCGGCTGCACTACCACGAGGCCGGCGACCCGGCCGCCGAGACCGTGCTCCTCCTGCACGGCGGCGGGCCCGGCGCGTCGGCGTGGTCGAACTTCGGCCGGACCCTCGGCGTGCTGGCCGAGCGGTTCCACGTGCTGGCCGTCGACCAGGTCGGCTTCGGGCAGTCGAGCAAGCCCGACGAATTCGCCAAGCAGTACTTCGCGGCGAGCGCGGACGCGCTCGCCGAGTTGCTCGACGTGCTGGGTATCGCGCAGGCGCACTGCGTGGGCAACTCGCTCGGCGGCGGCACCTCGGTGCGGCTCGCTCTGGACCACCCCGGCAAGGCCGGCCGGCTGGTGCTGATGGCACCCGGCGGGCTCGGGCTGAACGTGCTGGCGCCGGACCCGACCGAGGGCATCAAGAAGCTGTACGCGTTCGGCGCCCCGCCCGGGCCGTCCGAGGAGAAGCTCGCCGACTTCCTGCGCACCCTGGTCTTCGACCAGTCGATGATCACCGACGAACTCGTCGCGGAGCGCTTCCGGTACGCGGCCGACCCGGAGACGCTGGCCTCGATGCGGGCGATGGGCGCATCGTTCATGAAGCCCGGCGCTGCGGAGAGCGCGATGCTCTGGCGCGAGGCGTACCGGTTGCGCCAGCGGGTGCTGCTGATCTGGGGACGCGAGGACCGGGTCAACCCGCTCGACGGCGCGCTGGTGGCGCTCAAGCTCATCCCGCGCGCGCAGCTGCATGTGTTCGGCGGCTGCGGGCATTGGGCAATGTTGGAGAAGTTCGACGAGTTCAACCGGCTCACCGCCGACTTCCTGGGGAGTGACTGACGCATGGCGCTGCGATCGTTGGCGTACCTGCGCATCGAGTCGACCGATGTGCCGGCCTGGCGCGAGTACGCGCTGAAGGTGCTCGGGATGATCGAGGGC
>JAVHVB010000530.1:0-8403 GCA_032160775.1 Pseudonocardiales bacterium
ACGACGACACGGACGATCCAGCGGCCGTCGCGGTGCGGCGCGAGACGACCCGGTTGGCGTTCATCGCAGCGCTGCAGCAACTGCCCGCGAAGCAGCGGGCCGTGCTGATCCTGCGCGAGGTGCTCGAGTGGCCCGCCGCGGAAGTCGCCGAACTGCTCGACACCACGGTGGCTGCGGTCAACAGCGCGCTGCAACGAGCCCGGGCGCAGCTCGCCGGGACAGGGGCTGCCGAGGAGGAGATCGTCATGACAGCCGATATCGACGCCGAAGTGCTTGACCGGTTCGTCACCGCGTTCGAGAAGGCCGACGTCGCTCTGCTCACCGAGCTGCTGCGCCGCGACGTCGAGCTCGAGATGCCGCCGATCCCCACCTGGTTCAGCGGTCGCGACGCAGTGGCCGGCTTCTACGGGAATCGGATATTCGCCGCGGCGACGTACCGGCACTTCGTCCGGATGCGGGCCAACGGCTGCCCGGCGACGGCGGCCTACCAACTCGCCGACGACGGTCTCCTGCACGCGCACAGCATCCAGGTGCTCGAACTCGTCGGCGGCGAGATCGCGCACGTGTACGCGTTCCTGGATCCGGGCCTGTTCGCCTGCTTCGGACTGCCGCCCGTATGGGAGCGCTGACCGAGCCGCCGAGGTTCGCGTGCATCGTCCACGCGTCAGCGTGCAAAACGTCCGGCCAGGGTATGTATCGCACATGACCGCCGGCCGCGTGGGAATCGTCGCACTGGTCTGCATCGCGTTGGCGCTCTCCGGTTGCTCCGCGACGAGCGACTCCGCCGCCGATGACGCAGCCACCCAGTTCGTGCGGGCCGTCGAGCAACGAGATGGTGACCTCGCCTGCTCGCTACTCACTCCGGCAGCCGCTGACTCGGCAGGCGGGGTGGCCGGCACCCCCTGCGCGCAAGCCGTGCTCAAGCTGCGGGTCGAGGGCTCGGACGTCTCGCACACCGAGGTGTGGGGCGACGCCGCGATGATCCGGGTCGGTTCGGACACCGTCTTCCTGCGGCGCATGGGCGACGGCTGGCGCGTCTCGGCAGCCGGCTGCACGTATCGCCCGGATCGCCCCTACGCCTGCGACCTGGAGGCATGAGATGAGAACGGTCTTCTGGACAACCCTCACCTTCGTCGTCGTTGGGCTCGGCTACGTCATCGTCATCGGCGCGCTGCACCGATGAGCAAGCGTCGTTCGGCGGACGAGAAACTCCCCTTCATCAAGGCGAACGGGCTCACCCTGTTCTTCCTGGGTTTGCTCGTCCTGAGCCTCGTCGGTCAGTCGTTCGCCGGGTTGGCCGACTTCAACCATCAGCAGCTGGCCGACGGCGGCAACCAGATCTCCTGGCTGCGCTACATCACGTCGGCCGCGTTCAGCGTCGACGTCGCCGAGAACTGGCAGTCGGAGTTCATGCAGTTCTCGTTCTACATCGTGGCGACCGTCTGGCTCATCCAAGTGGGCTCGAGCGAATCCAAGCAGCCGGACGAGGTCGGCGTCGAAAGCGACAGGAAGCAGAAGGTCGGCCGCTACGCCGATCCGAACTCGCCGCGCCCGGCTCGTGCGGGTGGGCTTCGGGCCTATCTCTACGGCCGGTCCTTGGGGCTGGTCATGGGGGTGCTGTTCATCGGCAGTTGGACGGCGCAGTCGATCGCGGGTCGGGCGGCCTACAACCACGACCAACTGAGCCAGTACGAGAACCCGGTCAGCTGGGGCGGTTACGTGACCAGCGCCGACTTCTGGAACCGAACCCTGCAGAACTGGCAGTCCGAGTTCCTCGCCGTCGCGTGCATGGCGGCATTCGCGATCTACCTGCGCTACCGCGGCTCCCCCGAGTCGAAGGTGGTCGGCGCGCCACACGACGCGACCGGCTTGGACAGCTGACGGGGACGGCGTGGGAGCCAGCGCGTATGGGTAGGACGAGGCCATGACCGATCACGTGCAGGGAGTCGATCCGGGAGCGCTGGACGACAGCGACCTCCGACGCGAGCTACAACATCTGCATGACACGCGGCACGACACGGTCCTGGGGGGCAGCGAAGCTGCGCTGGAGAACCACACACGGCGGATGTTCGAACTCGAGGAAGAATTCCTGCGGCGCTTCTCGGCGGATGGCCCACCGGACCCGGCCCGGACCCGCGCCGGCAGCCGCCACGCAGCGGGCCAGGACTGAACCGATGCCACGAAGCGACATGACGGACGGCCCGCCGGCGCCGCACCCCGACGATGAGGGCACCCCGGCGGCTGCCACCATCACGGTCTATCCGGATGGACCGCTCGTGCTGCGCGGGGACTTCGAGGTCCGCGACGTCGACGGAGCAATAGGCCCGACGGGCCGCATCGTGGCGTTGTGCCGGTGCGGGCGATCGGCGACGAAGCCGTTGTGCGACGGCAGCCACAAGAACTCGCGGAGGCGCGTAGCCAAGCGCGGCACCACGACGACCGCCGGTCCCGCGCCCGGTTAGGAGACCTTCGCCAGCCCGGCAGCGCTGCCGAGATTGCCGCGGTACAGCGACGACTCGTTCGCCCGCCAGCACCCGAGCAGATGTTCGGCGAACCGGGTGTCGACGTAGAGACTGGTCGCTGCGCCGAACAGGATGTCGTCGGTGAGGTCCGGTTCGGCGGCGGCCAGGCCGCCGCACAGGTCGTGGGCGGCGAGCTGTTCATGCAGCGCATCGGCGGTGACGTGCTCGTCGTAGAACCGACACGCCGCATCGGAACCACCCAGTCGCCGCAGCCCCTGCGCGTAGCGGCGGCACGGCGCGGACGACGTCATCTCGTACGCGGCGAGGTGTCCGACCAGCATGCCGCGGAGCTCGCGGCGCAGTCCGAACATGGACATGACGTTGCTGATCGCGAACGCGACCGCCGGTACCGAGTCGACGTAGGCGCCGTAGCTGTCGTCCAGATCGAGGCCGCGAAGCAGCGATCGGTAGAGCTCGGAGTGGATGCGCGCCGGGTCGCCGCCGCCGTACTCGTCCACCTGTATCTCGACCAGCGCGGCTTTCGCGCGGCCCGTGAGTCGCGGGATCGCCCAGGTGTGCGGGTCGGCTTCCTTCAACTGGTAGATCGAGCGGTGGATCACGAATTCGCGTAGCTGCTCGGCAGTGGCCTGCCGCTGGATGTAGCGCGACAACGACGGGCCGTCGTCGGCATCCACCAGCTCCCACAGCCGGTCCGCCACCGGCCGATCCGACTGCGGCACCACGACGTCGCGGCGCAGACCGTCCATCAGGTGCTGCTCCATGACGCGCCGCACTGCAATGAGTTCCGGCTGCCACTCCCAGGACGGATCGGCGTCGGCGAATCCCTGGTAGTGCAGCTCGTAACAGATCCACAGCGCCAGCTGCAGGTCCTCGTCGGTGACCGGATCGGGGCCGGCCACAGGCGGCGAGACCAGCACCGTCGGGTCGGCACTCGAGATCGCCCGCACGATCGAGTCACTCACCGGCCCACGCGGGTCGGGCAGCAGCATCGTCGGTCTCCCAGAAGTCGAGGCCGATGACTAGCGATCGGCGGTCGGGCCGTGGCTGGACCCGATCCCTACGTACCCAAAACGAAGCAAAACCTGCCGTATATTTGCCCACTCGAGACGACTCCGTACCCGCGAGTACGTCCAGCCTGCTCATGGGGAGATTCAGCGTTGGACCCGTCCGTTCCCGAGCGATCGTGCCAATTCGGGCCGCTGCTGGTGTCCTACGACGAGCGGGTGCTGAGCCCTCGTCCGTGGACGTTGCAGCAGAGCGAGTGGGCGGCCGAACTCTGCGCCTCCGCCGAGCCGGGCGCGATCCTCGAATTGTGCGCCGGGGCCGGCCACATCGGGCTTGCCGCAGCGGTGCTCGCCGACCGCGACCTCGTCCAGGTCGAGGCCGACCCGGTCGCTGCCGGCTACGCCGAAGCCAACGCCGCGCAGGCGGGTTGGTCGCAGCGGGTCGAAGTCCGCAACGCCCGGCTCGAGACGGCGGTGCGTCCTGACGAGCGGTTCGCCGTGATCCTTGCCGACCCGCCTTACCTGCGTTCTGCCGACATCGATCGCTGGCCGGAGGACCCGCCGTCGGCGATCGACGGCGGAACCGACGGCCTGGACGTGGTGCGCGCCTGCCTCGAGGTCGCAGCGCGGCACCTGACCGACACCGGCCGACTGCTGCTCCAGATTGCCGGACCACCGCAGGACCGGCAGATCACCCGACTTCTCGAAGGCACGCCGACCTGGGCACTTCACCGGCGCGACATTCGCGTCATCGATGCGGAGCGGGCGATCCTCCTGCTCGCCCGGACGCCGGCCTGACGCTCTGGCCGCTGCTCGCCGCGCGGTTCAGTCCAGCGCCAACGTCCGGCGCATCGCAGCCAGGGTGACCTCGCGCAGGCTGCCGGTGCTCGCGAACCTCTGCCGCTGCCATGCGGCGGACGTCCCGCGGCCCTGCAGCTGCGTCAGCAACCCACTGATCACGCCGTACTCACCATGGGCATCCAGGTCGTCGCGCAGCTCCGCCATGAGATCGGCGACGACGACTGCCGCCGGGACGAGCTCTGCCCGGCCCGGCGACCACAGGAGTTCCGAGATCCCGTATCGCGCGGAGCGCCACCGGGCACCGCGCAGCGCCTGATCAGATGTCGTCGGCGACTGGCTCCCGGTGTCCACCCGGTCCGCCAGCACTCGCACGAGCGAGCGCACGACGCCCGCGTACAGCAACGCGTCGTCGATGTCGGTGCAGGTGTCCGCGGCACGGAACTCCAACGTCGGATAGTGCGATGAGGGCCGGATGTCCCACAGCATCGCGCTGGCGTCCTCGATCAATCCGAGCGCTGCGCTCTGCCCGATCGTCGCCAGGTAGTCCTCGGCCGAGCGCAGCTGGGGCGGGGGCCCGCCCTGAGGCCACAACGCGAGCCAGGCCAGCCGGAAGCTGTCATAGCCGGTGTCCTGCCCGAGGTGGAACGGCGAGCTGCCGGTCAGAGCGGCCAGCACCGGCAGGTAGGGACGGGCGAGATTCATGATCGCGACGGCACTGTCGAGGTCGGGCACGGACACGTGGACGTGGCAGCCACACAGGTTGAACTGACGCACGATCGTGCCGAAGCGTTCGATCAGGCCGGCGTAGCGCGGGCGGGGCATCACTTCGATCTCGCTCAGGGAGGCGAAGGGATGGGTGCTCGTCGCGAGGATCGTCGCGCCCACTTGATCGGCGGCGGCGGCGGCGTTGCGGCGCATCGTGACGATCGCACGGCGCACCTGGTCGAGATCGGTACACACCTCGGTCGCGGCCTCGACCTGACTGGCCAACATCTCCGGCCGCAGTTCGGGACCGGCGGTTCCGGCGAGCGCCCGGTCCGAGAGGTCCGCGCAGTTCATCAGCGTTGCGGATCCGGGCTGCACCAGGTGGTACTCCTCCTCGACGCCGAGCGTTGCGCCTGCCGGAGTGGGGCTCGGGTCAGTCCCCATGGTTCACCCGTTGATATGTGCACGCACGGCGCCAACGGGGAATGACCACGGTGTGACCATCGAGCTCGCCGAACCGGCGGACGGGACGGCTGCGGCCGTCCAGCTGCGCAGCTATGTCATGTGCCCGCCGACGTACTTCGCGGTGAACTACAGCATCAATCCCTGGATGCGCCCCGGCCAGCCGGTCAACCCCGCCCGGGCGCAGCGGCAGTGGAAGCGCCTCTACCGCACGCTCGGCCGGCTCGGTCACCATGTCGATCTCATCGCACCCCAACCCGATCTTCCCGACATGGTGTTCGCCGCCAACGGCGGCATCGTCATTGCCGACCGTGCCCTCGTTCCCCGGTTCCGGCACCCGGAACGCCGCGCGGAGTCCAGCCACTTCGCCGACGCCTTCACCTCGCTCGGTCTTACCCACGTTCAGCAGGCCCAGCACGTCAACGAGGGAGAGGGCGACTTCCTGCTCGCGGGCGGGCATCTGCTCGCCGGGAACGGATTCCGTTCCGACCCACGCGCCGCCGACGAAGTGGCGGACTACTTCGGCATGCCGACGGTCCGGCTCACCCTCGTCGACCCGCGGCTGTACCACCTCGATACCGCGCTCGGCGTGCTCAGCGACGAGCTCATCGTCTACTGGCCGGAAGCCTTCCACCGGGCGAGTCAGGGCGTGCTCCGCGAGCTCTATCCGGATGCGATCCTCGCCGGCGCGGAGGATGCGGCCGAGCTGGGACTCAACATCGTCAGTGACGGCCGCACCGCCATCACCGCCCCTGCTTGTACTGCATTGGCGAGCCAGATCGCCGAGCGCGGCCTTCGCGTCATCCCGCTCCCGGTCGATGAACTGAACAAGGCCGGCGGCGGGGCCAAGTGCTGCGTGCTCACTCGTCACCGGGCGATTCGGAGTGCTCCAGCGGCTCGGTAGCCGGTCCTTCGAGCACGCCGCCCTCGACATCGAAGCGGGATCCGTGACACGGGCAGTCCCAGGACGTCTCGGCCGCGTTGAAGTGCAGCAGGCAGCCGAGGTGGGTGCAGCGCAGGGATACGGCGTGCAGCACGCCGGCCTCGTCGCGATAGACGCCCTTCTTGCCAAGTCCCGTTCCGACGACGCGGGCCTCCCGGCGCGGAATGTCGGCAGTGTCGCGTGCCTCTGGCGGGCGAAGCCTGTCACCCACCATCGCTGCACTGAACTTGACACCGAGCCGGCCGACCTCTGGGAGCGAGCGCGCGGATAGTCGTGTCGGGGAGAACGTGTCCGCCCACGGATTCGCCCGCCCGCCCAGCCGGTCGGCGAGGATCATCGCCGCGAAGGTGGCCGTCGCGAAGCCCCACTTCATGAATCCGGCGGTGACCCACAGGTGGCGTGCGCCGGGCCGGTACGGCCCGATCAATGGCAGGTGGTCGTAGTGGGTCGGGTCCTGCGACGACCATCGGTGGGTGACGGACTCGACGTCCCAATGCGCTCGCGCGAACTCCTCCAGCCGCTCGTATCGCTCGGGTCGGGCGTCGTCGGTGCCCGCCGCGTGCCCTTCACCCCCGACGATCAAGTACTCGCCGTGCGAACGCACCGAGCGGGTGGGGCTGCCGGCGTTGATGGCCATCGTCGCCGGCGGGGTGTCCTGCGCAAGACGTGCGGCGATGCAATAGGAGCGCTGCGCCTCGAGCCGCGCGAAGTATCCGCCCCGGTCCAGGATCGGGTAGTGGGTCGCGACCACGACGTCGGTCGCGCGGACGGCACCGGCACGCGTGCGGACCACGCACGGGGTGCCTTCATGGACGTCGACCACCCGGCTCGACTCGAAGATTTCGGCCCCGTTCTCGATCGCCTTCGCGGCCAGGCCCTGTGCATATTTCACCGGATGCACCTGCACCTGGTCGGCGAGGCGGACCGCACCGTAGATCGCCAACGGCAACTCGGCCGACTCGACCAGTTCGACCGGCAGCCCGGCCCGGGCAGCGGTCGCGGCCTCCTTCTCGATCGCCGCGCGCTCGTCCGGTGTAGCGGCGTAGGTGTAGGCAGGACGGCGATCCAGATCGCAATCCAGCGATTCCTCGGCGACGATCTCGGCGAGGCCCTCCACCCCGGCCGTGCTGGCTCCGGCGTAGACGGCCGCCACCTTGTCGCCATGGCGCTTCGCGATCGCCGTGTAAACAGTGCCCTGCAACGCGCTCACCTTCGCGGTCGTGCATCCGGTGACCCCGGCGCCCACGCGGTCCGCCTCTAGAACTGCCACCCGAGCACCGTTGCGGGACAGCAGCAGGGCTGCTGACAGGCCGGCGATGCCGCCGCCGATCACCGCTACGTCGACCTCGATGTCACCAGCGAGGCGTGGATATCCGGTTTTCGGCGCGGTGTGGAGCCACAGCGAGTGTTCTGCGGAGGTCGTCTCGGTCATCTGCAGCACCTTCCCAGAACTCGGATACACCGAAACTCTGGACGCACGGTGACCCCACGATGGGCGCTGCGAGATCGCGCAAGCGTGCATGGAGAGGTCGAAGTCACGGTGGAGCGGCGAGCCTCGCGGCGACGGTGGCGCCCAGATCCCAGCAGGCTTCGAGGTCGTCCTTCGCCGGCGCACCGATCACCGTCACCGGCGCGTGCACCCGCTCCCAGCCGAGGCCCTTCGTGATCGACTCCGCGGCGCGCACCGCCCCCTCCGTGTCGTTGTTGCCGTGGACGTAAAGCCCGTACGGCGCTCCGGGTTTCGCGGTCAGTGTCGGGTAGTAGATGCCGTCGAAGAAGTGCTTCATGGCCCCGGACAGGTAGCCGATGTTGGCCGGCGTGCACAGCACGAACCCGTCCGACTCCAGCACGTCGACCGCGCTCGCGGCGAGCGCGGGCCGCACGCGCACCTCGACGCCCTCGATGCCCTCGGCGCGGGTGCCGTCGAGCACGGCCTCGAGCAGCGCCTGCAGCGCCGGCGAGGTCGTGTGGTGGACCACGAGCAGCACCGGCACCGGTTCAACCT
>JAVHVB010000531.1:0-3908 GCA_032160775.1 Pseudonocardiales bacterium
GGCCTACAGCCAGAGGCCGTCGCGCGGTGTCTTGAGCACGGACTTTGCGGGTTTGTGGTGTGCCTTGATCGCGATGATCGCCGAACCGCGCACCACGCAGCCGCTGCCCGGCACCGTCTCGTGCAGCAGGTCCGGCTCGTGCTCGGCGATCGTCCGCCACCGTCGCGCCACCTCATTTGCGGCCGCGACGTCGGGCAGGTCGCTACCGACGAGAACGCGGGTACCGCTCGTGAGTTCGAGGAACACCTCGTGGAGCGTCATCCCACCTGCCCTCGCGCACCATCGTGGACCGCGAACCGGAGGTGAGCGTTCACGCCGCTTGTCATTCCTTCGGCAGCTTGAGCTTGGACAGGTCGGGCAGCTCCATGCCGGGCGGCAGGTCGGGCATGCCGCCGGGCATCCCTCCGGGACCGAACACACCAGGCGGGAAACCGGACGGCATCCGCGGCTGGGTCGGCCCGCGGCCGCGCTGGTTCTTGCCCTTCTTGCCCTTGCGGGTGTTCTTCGACGCCTTGGTGGCGCTGCGCTTGCGCATGCCGGGCAGGTTCATCTGGCCCATCATCTTGCGCGCCTCGAAGAACCGGTCGACGAGCTGGTTGACGTCGCTCACCTTCACGCCCGAACCGTTCGCGATGCGCAGCCGGCGCGAGCCGTTGATGATCTTCGGGTTCTCCCGCTCGGCCGGCGTCATGCCGCGGATGATGGCCGAGGTCCGGTCGAGGTCCTTGTCGTCGATCTGGCTGATGGCGTCCTTCATCTGCCCCATCCCGGGCATCATCCCGAGCAGGTTGCCGATCGGCCCCATCTTGCGGATCGTCTGCAGTTGGTCGAGGAAGTCCTCCAGTGTGAACTGGTTGCCGGCCGCCAGCTTGGCGGCCATCTTCTGCGCCTCGTCCTCGTCGAAGTGCTTCTGTGCCTGCTCGATCAGGGTGAGCATGTCGCCCATGCCGAGGATGCGCGACGCCATCCGGTCCGGGTGGAAGACGTCGAAGTCCTCGAGCTTCTCGCCGTTCGAGGCGAACATGATCGGCTGTCCGGTGACCTGGCGCACCGACAGCGCCGCACCGCCGCGCGCGTCGCCGTCCAGCTTCGTCAGGACGACGCCGGTGAAGCCCACGCCGTCGCGGAACGCCTCGGCGGTGTTGACCGCGTCCTGGCCGACCATCGCGTCGACGACGAACAGCACTTCCTGCGGGTCGATCGCGGCCCGGATGTCGGCCGCCTGCTGCATCATCTCGGTGTCGATGCCGAGCCGTCCCGCGGTGTCGACGATGACCATGTCGTGCTGGGCGCGGCGGGCGAACTCGATCGAGTCGCGCGCGACCTGCACCGGATCGCCGACGCCGCTCCCGGGCTGCGGCGCGTAGACGGCGACGCCCGCGCGCTCAGCCACCACCTGCAGCTGAGTTACCGCGTTCGGGCGCTGCAGGTCGGCCGCGACCAGCAGCGGGGCGTGGCCCTGCTCGCGCAGCCAGCGGGCCAGCTTGCCGGCCAACGTCGTCTTACCGGATCCCTGCAGGCCGGCGAGCATGATCACCGTGGGTGGCTGTTTGGCGAATTGCAGCCGTCGGGTCTCGCCGCCGAGGATCGTGACGAGTTCCTCGTTGACGATCTTGATGACCTGTTGCGCCGGGTTGAGGGCCTTGGTGACCTCCTCGCCGCGCGCCCGCTCCTTGATCTGCGCGATGAACTCGCGCACCACCGGCAGCGCGACGTCGGCCTCGAGCAACGCGATGCGGATCTCCCGCGCGGTCGCGTCGATGTCGGCCTCGGACAGCCGTCCCTTGCCACGGAGGCCGGCGAAGACTGTGGAGAGCCGGTCGGAGAGCGTGTCGAACACGGCGCCCAGCCTACGTGGACGCGGCTACATCAGTTCGGAGCCGCCGTCGACGTAGAGCACTTGGCCGGTGACGTACCCGGACTCCTCGGCGGCGAAGAAGGCCACGGCGTTCGCGACGTCGGAGGGCAGACCGCCGCGACGCACCGGCAGGCTCGCCTCCGCGCCCGCGCGCATCTGCTCGATCGTCGTGCCGATCCGCTCGGCGGTCGCCTTCGTCATGGCAGTCTCGATGAACCCGGGTGCGATGGCGTTGGCGGTGATCCCGAACGGGCCGAGTTCGATCGCGAGCGTCTTGGTGAAGCCCTGCAGGCCCATCTTCGCCGTCGAGTAGTTCGCCTGGCCGCGGTTGCCCGTCGCAGAGGTGGACGACATGGAGACGATCCGGCCGAACTTTGCCTCGACCATGTGTTTCTGGGCCGCCTGGCTGCACAGGAACGCGCCGCGCAAATGCACGTCCATGACGAGTGTCCAGTCGTCGTCGGACATCTTGAACAGCAGGTTGTCGCGCAGCACGCCGGCGTTGTTGACCAGGATGTGCAGGCCGCCCAGCTCGCCGGCGACCTGCGCCACCGCGGCCTCGACCTGATCGCGCTTCGAGACGTCGGCGCCGACACCGATCGCCCTGCCTCCTGCAGCGGTGATCTCGTCGGCGACGCGCTGCGCCGCGTCCTGTTGCAGATCCACCACGCCCACCGCAGCGCCGCCCGCCGCGAGCCGTTCGGCCACGGCTGCGCCGATGCCCTGCGCCGCGCCGGTGACCAGTGCGACCCGGCCTTCCACTCCTGGCATTCGTTACTCCTTCGGGTTTGTCTGTCCGTCGACGAGCCGGCGCATGCCGGCGAGCCAGCGATCGGGATCGGACGCCTTCTGCGCCCAGAACGTACCGACCTGCGGATGCGGCAGGATCAGGAACCTCTCCTCCGCCAGCGCGGTGACGACCGCGTCGGCGACCTGATCGGCGGAGATGATCTCGCCAGAGGCCGCCACCGCCTGCGCGCCGCGGTCTCCGGCGGCGAGCGGGTCCATCAGCAGGGGGGTCGCCACCCCCATCGGGCACAGCACACTGACCCCGATCCCGCGCCCGCCATAGGTGACCGCCAGCCACTCGGCCAGCGCCACCGCGCCGTGCTTGGTGACCGCGTAGGGCGCGTCACCCGGCGAGGTGAGCAGGCCCGCCGCGGAGGCGGTGTTGATCAGCCAGCCGCTGCCCCGTTCGAGCATGCCCGGCAGCACCGCGCGCGCCGCGTAGACCTGCGACATCAGGTTCAGCTCGAAGGTGCGCTGCCAGACCTCGCCCGGGTCGTCCAGCCCCACGCCGGTGGCCATTCCGGCGTTCGAGCAGAACACGTCGATCCGGCCGGCGCGCGCGATCGTGCGCTCGACCAGCCCGGCGACCGCGGCCGGGTCGGTCACGTCGACCAGCTCCGGCACCCCGCCGACCTCGCCGGCGACGGCGGCCGCGCTCGCGCCATCGCGGTCGACCACGACCACCTCGGCGGCGCCCTCGGCGGCGAACCGTCGGGCGAGCGCGGCGCCGATGCCGCTGCCGCCACCGGTGATCACGGCGACCCGGTCGGTGAGCTGCATGTCAGGCCTCCAGTCGTCGATTTTCCAGGGCGGCGAGGACGAGGTCGGCGAGTTCGGCGGCGAGCTGCGCCGGCCGCTGCCGGCCGGCCGGGCGGTACCAGAGCGGCAGCTCGTTGACGTAGCCGAAGATCGTGAAGGTGACGGTGTCGGCGCTGGCCACCTCGGCGAATTCGCCGCTGGCCTGCGCATCGCGGATCAGCCGGCGCACCGTGTCGTGATAGCGCCGCCGCGCCCGCCGGTACGCCGCGGTCCGCTCGTCGCCCAACCGGTGCATCTCCCGCCAGAACACCAGCGCCGGCCGGGCGCTGGCCGCAGTCGTCTCGACCAGGTCGGTGATCAGCGCGCGCAGCGTCTGCGCGGCCGGCAGCCCGCGCGCGACGATCTCGTCCAGCCCCGTCAGTTGCCGTCCGATGAGGTCGCCGTACACCTCGTAGAGCAGCGCTTCCTTGCTGGCGAAGTGGTGATAGAAGCCGCCCTTCGC
>JAVHVB010000532.1:0-5123 GCA_032160775.1 Pseudonocardiales bacterium
GAAGGAAGGTCAGCGTTGCCGGCCCGCGCTGGCCGAAGATCACGTAGCCGTTGATCCACGGACGCCAGCCGGGGTGCGCGGCCTTGAGGTGCAGGCCCGCGAGGTACTGGTCGAAGTCCAGCACAGGCGACGGAACGAGGATGAGCACTGTCAGCGCGAGGTACAGGGCGAGGGCCGCCCAGAAGGTCGCGGCGCGCACCGGGACCCGCACCGTCAAGAGGGGGCGGGGTACCGAGGCAGCGCGCACTGCCGACAACGGAAGTCCCACTTCTACGTTTTTGCCATAACGACCTGTGAACTACCCGTCGAGGGGCCGCTCCTAGCCCCAGGATGTGGGAGAGAACACGCCGGGAGGCCTATTCCTTCGGCCGAAGTGCATCCGGACCGGCTTCGAGCAGGGCGCGAAAGCCGTCCTCGTCGAGCGTCGCCACGCCCAGCTGCTCGGCCTTGTCGGCCTTGCTGCCGGCGTTCTCGCCGACCACCACGAAGTCCGTCTTCTTGGACACGGAGCCGGCCGCCTTGCCGCCGCGGGACACGATCGCCTCGCGCGCCTCGTCGCGCGAGAACCCGTCGAGCGAGCCGGTCACGACCACGCTCAGCCCCGCCAGCGTCTTCGGGGTGTCGTCGACCTCATCGGCCATCCGGACGCCGGCGGCGGCCCACTTCTCGACGATCGCGAGATGCCAGTCGACAGCGAACCACTCGGTCGCCGCCTCGGCGATGACCGGCCCGACGCCCTCTGCGTCGGCGAGCTCGGCGAGCGAGGCGGCGCGGATGGCGTCGATACTGCCGAACCTGCTCGCGAGGGCTCGCGCAGCGGTGGGCCCGACGTGCCGGATCGAGAGCGCGACGAGGATCCGCCACAGCGGGCGGCTCCTGGCCTGGTCGAGGTTGCCCAGCAGCTTCTCGCCCACCGCGCTGAGCACTCGGCCGTCGCGGACCGCTTCGGGTGGGTCGGACTTCTTGGCCGCCCGGGTGTAGAGCCGAACGCCGGCGAGCAACTCGCGCGCGCGTGCCTCGTCGCCGGACGGGTCGGGAGCAAGCTCGAACAGGTCGCCCTCATCGGTGATGACGCCCGCGTCGAGCAGTGCGGCGACGCCCTCGTAGCCGAGCGCCTCGATGTCGAGCGCGCTGCGCGCGGCGAGACTCGCGATCCGCTCGCGCACCTGCGCCGGGCAGTACCGGGCGTTCGGGCAGCGGAAGTCCTTGTCGCCGTCCTTCTCCGGGGCGAGCGCGGTGCCGCACGAGCGGCATTCGGTGGGCATCACCCACGGGACGGCGTCCGGCGGCCGCAGCGCCACGACCGGCCCGACGATCTCGGGAATCACGTCGCCCGCCTTGCGCAGCACGACGGTGTCGCCGACCCGGACGTCCTTGCGCGCGACCTCCCACTGGTTGTGCAAGGTCGCCTGCTCGACCGTCGAGCCGGCCACCTTGACCGGCGCCATGATCCCGAACGGCGTCGCCCGCCCGGTGCGGCCGATGTTGACCTCGATGGCCAACAGCTTCGTGTTGACCTCCTCGGGCGGGAACTTGAACGCGATCGCCCATCTGGGTGCGCGGCTGGTCGAGCCGAGGCGGCGTTGCAGGGCGAGCTCGTCGACCTTGACGACCACGCCGTCGATCTCGTGTTCGACCTCATGCCGGTGCTCGCCGTAGTGGTCGATGAACTTCTGCACCTCGACGAGGTCGGACACGACCTTCGCCTGCGGCGAGGTGGGCAGCCCCCAGCTGCGCAGCTGCCCGTACCACTCGGACTGCGTGGTGACCGTCGGCCCGCCGTCGACGCGTCCGACGCCGTGCACGACCAGTTTCAGCCCGCGGGTGGCGGTGATCCGCGGGTCCTTCTGCCGCAACGAGCCCGCGGCCGTGTTGCGCGGGTTCGCGTACGGCGGCTTGCCCGCCTCGACCAGCGCCGCGTTCAGCGCCTCGAACCGCTCGACCGGGAAGAACACCTCGCCGCGCACCTCGAGCAGGGCAGGGACGCCGTCGCCGGTCAACCGGTCCGGGACGTTCTCGAGCGTGCGGACGTTGGGCGTGACATCCTCGCCGGTGCGCCCGTCCCCCCGCGTGGCGCCGCGGACCAGCCGACCGTTCTCGTAGACGAGGTTGACCGCGAGGCCGTCGACCTTGAGTTCGCACAGGTACGCCGGGACGGTGCCGGCGTCCCGCTCGACGCGGTGCGCCCAGGCGGCCAGCTCCTCCACGGTGAAGACGTTGTCGAGGCTGAGCATCCGCTCGAGGTGATCGACGGCGGTGAACAACGTCGAGTAGGTACCGCCCACCCGCTGGGTCGGCGAGGACGGGGTGCGCAGTTCCGGGTGCTGTTCCTCGATCTCCTCGAGGCGGCGCATCGCCGCGTCGTACTCGGCGTCGCTGGCGGTCGGCTGGTCGAGGACGTAGTAGCGGTAGGCGTTGTCGTCGATCTCCTGGCTCAGCCGCGCGTGCTCCTCGCGCGCGTCAGCAGGTACCTCCGTCATTCCGCAAACCTATCCATCGCCTGCGACAGGACGACGGACGATCGGCGATAGGGCAGGCTCAGAACGTGCGTGCACGACGCAGATCCGCGGGCCGTCCGTCCGGGTCCACCAGGAACCGGTACAGCGGTGCGGTCCAGGCACGCGTCCATCTCGAGAACTCGGGTACCCGGTAGGGACGCAGGCGCCCGGCGGGCCGCGCGCCGCGGCGGCCGCCGTCGTACCACCCCTGCAAGGCGTCGGCGCTGTCGGCGAAGGCGCGGAAGGCGCTGACCGGATCGACCAGGTCTGCGTCGTCGCCGTCGGCCCGGTCGAGGTGCTCGCGCGCCAACTGGAGTCGGAATTCGCGGGCGAGGGCCCGTGCGCCGGTATCGAGCCCGTCCACTACGCGCGGCTCGCGATCGTCGGTGGTGGTGTCGATGAGCGCGCTCGACAGCTCGGAATCGTGCGTCCACGAGCGTCGGTTGAGGTTGTCGGACCCGACCGAAGCCCACACGTCGTCGATGACGCACACCTTGGCGTGGACGTAGACGGGCGTGCCGGCCTGGTTCTCGAGGCCGTACACCGCGACCCGTTCGGGCGCCGCCGCGAGGATTTCGGTGATCGCGTGGCGCCGGCCGATCAGGTTGGCCGGCCCGGAGATCCGGCCGTCGTTGTCCGGGAAGTGTGGGATGACCGCGATCAGATGCAGCTGCGGCCGGTCCCGCAGCGCCTTAGCGAAGTGGCTGACGATCTCCCGCGACCACAGGTACTGGTCCTCGAGGTAGATGAGGCTCTGCGCGTTCGCCACCACCTTGCGGTAGGCCCGGGCAACACTGCGCTCGCCGTTGGTCGCGAACGGGTACCCGTGCCGGCGCTTCGGGTAGGTGCGCAGCAGTTGCACGCAGGTGGTGCCGCGCGGGCCGGGATCGGGAAGCTGCGGCGGCAGCGGGTCGGCGGTTCGATCATCGTGCCTGAGCAGCTCGCTCAGCACGTTGATCGGGTTGCGGGTCAACGGCTGGGCATCGGTCCAGCGTTCCCGGAAGACGGTCTCCACGTCGCCGACCGCCGGCCCGCGCAGCGCAAGCTGCACGTCGTGCCAGGGCGGCCGCGGTCCGTAGACCTCGGCCATCGCTTGACGTTGCGGATCGCCGTGGTGTTCCGGACCGTCGTTGCGACTGTGGCAGAGATCGATCCCGCCGACGAAGGCGACGTCGAGCTCGGGTCGTCCCGGGTGCCGCAACACGACGAACTTCTGATGATGCGATCCACCGACCCGTACCCGCATGTCGAGCAGGCATTCGCCGCCGGCGGCCTCGATGTCCTCGCCGAGATGCCGGTTCTCCTGTTCGCTGAAGGAGAACCGGTCGAGGTGTGATCGCCAGATCAACCCCTTGACGACCACGCCTCGGCCGGCTGCTTCGCAGAGCACCCGGGACACCTCGGTGCCCGGTCCGTCCAGCCGTTCGTCGGGATCGCCGCGCCAGTCCGTGAACAGCAACAGGTCACCGGAGCGCATCGCGCGTACACACCGCAGGAGTTCGGCGAAGTAGGTCGCGCCGTGCACGAGCGGCACGGCTTCGTTGCCCACCGACCATGCCGCGCGGTCGTCGTGCCGCCGGTCCAGCCGGGTGTCCGGATTGCCACGCTCGGATGCCGTCAGGAACCACTCCTGCACGCCCATCCGATCATCTAACCGCGTCCCGCGGTCACCGCCGCAACATCGCGATACCAGCAGGTCAGCGGCCCGCTTCGGGCAGCCACTTCGCGAGATCTCGCAGCGCGCGCAACACGGCGCGCACGTGGTCGGGCGACGCGCCGGCGAGGCCGCACGTCGGGGTCGGCAGCACGTCGGCGGCGAGTCGGCCGAGTGGGAAACCGAGCTCGCTCCAGAGCGCCCGCAGCCGATCGCGCGCCGCGTCGAAGGACACCGGGGCGTCAGTCGACGGCAGCACGCCGAGCCACAGCGCCGTGCCCGCCTCGACCGCCTCGCCGAGCGCGTCGTAGTCGGCGCTGGTCAGCCACGTCGCGTCCAGCGCGATCGCATCGGCGCCGGCATTGCGCAGGACGTCGAGCGGAACATCGCTGGCGCAGCAATGGACGACCCGCGCGCCCGCCGGCGCCGCCACGAGGACGTCGTGCAGTGCCTGCTCGGCGACCGACGGCTCGACGGCGCGGACCGTGCCGTAGCCGGACGGGGTCGGCACCCGACCGCCCAGGACCGCCGGCAGTGACGGCTCGTCCAACTGCAGCACCGGCACGGCGCCGGGGATGCGTCGACGGATATCCGCGAGGTGCTCGGCGAGGCCGCCGGCCAGGGACTGGACCAGGTCACGCACGGCACCGTGGTCGCTGATCGCCCGGTGTCCCTTCGCGAGTTCGACCGACGCGGCCAGGGTCAACGGCCCGGCGGCCTGCACCTTGAGCGGCCCGACGTGACCTGCGGCCGCCGCCTCGAGGGCGTCCAGATCCCAGGCGAGGAGGTCCCGGGCGCGGCGCAGGTCGCGGCCGGGGTGTGCGGTGAACCGCCAGCCGGACGGCACGATCTCCACCGGCAGGTCGATCTGCTGGGCGGCGGTGCGGCCGATCATGTCCGCGCCCGCCCCGCGGTCCGGCAGCTCTGGCAGGTGCGGCAGCTCCGGCAGTTCGCCGACCACGAGCCGCGCC
>JAVHVB010000533.1:0-2875 GCA_032160775.1 Pseudonocardiales bacterium
GATGGTGCAGTTCCTGGCGTTCGCCGGGGCGCTCCTGCTCGGGGCGATCGCCAAGCGCTACGGCGCCTGGCGGACGATCCTGTTCAGCCTCGTCCTGTGGACCGTCGTGCTGGTGATCGCCTACTACCTGCCGGCCCGCCAGGACCTGCCGTTCATCGCGCTTGGCGGGCTGATCGGCATCGTGCTCGGCGGTAGCCAGGCGCTGTCCCGGTCGCTGTTCAGCCAGCTGATCCCGGCCGGCAAGGAGGCCGAGTACTTCGGGCTGTACGAGATCAGCGACAAGGGCACGAGCTGGCTCGGCCCGCTGCTGTTCGGGCTGGCCATCCAGCTGACCGGCAGCTACCGGATCGCGATCATCTCCCTGGTGGTGTTCTTCGTCGCCGGCTTCGCGCTGCTGCTCACGGTGCCGATCCGCCGGGCGATCGTCGAGGCGGGGAACACGCCGCCAGCGGTGGTCTGACGAAAGACCCGCCCAGCCGCGGAGCGCGGCGGGCGGGTCGGGGGATGCTGCGTCCGGAGAGTGGTCTAACGGTCCGCCGCGAGTGCGGTCTTGCGGAACACCAGGCGGTCGTAGAACTCACCGCGCAGGTCCAGCAGCCGGCCGGGGACGTCGGGCCACGGCGTCAGGCCGAACAGCCTGGCCATCGTCTCCAGCACCGGGAACATCGGGGGCGTCCGGCTGGAGTACCAGTTCCCGGCCCACCTGGCGTCGTAGGCGAGCTGGTCCAGGAACGACCAGCCCTGACGGCAGCCCAGGCTGAGGAACTCGACCAGCGAGCCGCCCACGATGTGGTTGGGATCGTCGGCGAGCGGAACGGTCATCACGACGGGCGACCGGTCCAGGGGCAGGTCGGGGCTGGGGACGAAGCCGAAATGCACTCCGCTGGCGCCCGTGCTGGCAAAGGTGACGCTGTTGACCGGCGTCGCCTGGAACAGGTGAACGGTCTCCAGCGGGACGAGGCCGAGGCCGGCGTCTTCGAGGGCGCTTGCGTGTTCGGAATGGACCGCGAACTCGACGAGTCGCGGCCACAACGAACCGGTCTTAGGAACGGTGAGGGTCTCCACGCGCCGATCTTGGCGCCTTTTGCCCCACTTCACCCGAATCTCGCGGACGTGTCTCATAACGGTTCGATGGCGGCCGGTAACGCCCACTCCACGCGCAAAACGCCTGCTCACAGGGGTAATCGCCAGCGCGCGGGACTGGCCGGGCGACACGCCGTCCGGGTGTTCGCAGGCGTGACGCGGTCTGACCGATCGGACCGGCTCACCGCTCGCGCAGCGCCCGCACGGCCAGGACCGCCCCGGCGACGCCCGCCGTCGCGAAGGCCGTGACGGCCAGTCCGCGAACCGCCCCGACCGACCGGGCCCGCGCCGCCGAGGCGAACGCGACCGCGTCTCCCGCGTCCCCGACAGCCGCCGCCAGCACCCACGGACGGACGTCGGCGCCGGACCGCAGGGCGTTGAGCGTGCCCAGCCCCAGCGCGATCTCCCGCGCCGCGAACAACCGGACGTATACTTCAGCCCGGCTGGCCGTACCGCGATCACTGCCGAGGAACCGCGCGAGCCGATCCGGCCGGGCATAAGCCGCGACTCCGGCCAATACCCGTCCCAGCGCTGTGAGCGCCGTTACGGATTGAACCGTGCGACGGCGGGGAACGTCATAATGAACGGTCACGTTCGTCCCCTTCACGAGTGGGCATGATGTCCCCACGACCTGCGGGCTAAGGAATCTTCGGCCACTAGCCGACGTTAGTAGAGAAGCTAATCAGCAACGCCCCGGAGGGGATGAGACACATGGGCGAGCGCACCCTGCGCGGCAGCCGTCTCGGCGCCGTGAGTTACGAGACGGACCGTAACACCGAGCTTGCCCCGCGCCAGCAGGGCGAGTACCTCTGTCCGAAGGGTCACCGGTACACGGTTCCCTTCGCGGCCGACGCCGAAATCCCGACGACCTGGGAATGCCGGGCCGACGGCCTCATCGGCAAGCTGGTCGACGGCATCGAGCCCGAAACCAAGAAGGCGAAGCCGCCGCGGACCCACTGGGACATGCTGCTCGAGCGCCGCACAGTCGACGAGCTCGAAGAGGTGCTCGCGGAGCGTCTCGAAGTGCTCCGCGGCCGCCGCACCCGGTCAGCCTGACGTCCCAGGCACCACGACCAACGAGGTGGGGCGAGCGAGGCCGGTGATCACCGGCCTCGGTCGCCCCACTTTTTTGTGCGTCAGCTATCGATCTCACCCTCGATGACCCGGCCGGCGCCCGGCTGGATCGGCGCCTGCGGAACCACTGGCCCAGGCTCGGGCGCGGGGGTGTTCGCCGCGCGCCTGGTGGCCCGCACGCGGGAGGGCCCGAGCAGCCCGGTCGCGACCTCCGGCGGCAGCCCGCGCACGAATCTCGTCAGCACCAGGCGGGCCACGGACCGCCGCAGCGGCGGGATCATCAGCAGCAGGCCCAGGACGTCGGTCGCGAACCCCGGCAGCATCATCAGCAGGGCCCCGGCGAGCACCAGCACCCCGGACACCGCCTCGAGCGCCGGCGGGCGGCCCGCCTCGGCGGCGGCCCGGACCTCTCGCCACGCCCGGCGGCCCTGACGGCGCAACAGCCACGATCCGGCGATCGCCGTGCTGAGCAGCAGCAGGACGGTCGGGAGCACCCCGATCTGGTGCCCGACCGCCACGATCAGCGAGATCTCGGTCAGCGGAACCACGATCAGCACCATGACCAGCGTCAGCAGCACCAGCGGCATACGACCTACCCCATCACCCGTCGGCCGCCCCGTAGATCAGCGGGGGCGAAGCGCCTGCCGGAGAGCGCTGACCCGCCGCTCGACTCCCCACACGCCGACGCGCCAGAACGCTTCCCGCACAATGTGAGAAC